>SLJD01000299.1 GCA_007135295.1 Phycisphaerales bacterium | reverse complement strand
CTGATCATTGCGGCGGCGCTTGTCGTGGGGGGGACGGTCCGGCGGCCGGCCCGCGCGGGGGGCATACGGGTGTAGCCGCGAGAGGGCGGGGCGGCACCGGGAATTTCGCCCCGGTCCGCAGCGGTGGCTGTTCCCGCCGGGCGGGGCGCGGAAATGGGGAATAGAATCCGAAGAGTTGTGAACCTGTGCATCCGTTTTTTCGGTGGCACGGCCGTCCCGCTTTTTACAGGCGGGCGGTGGTGCCGATCGAGGGAAGCGGACAAGTCTATTCCGCAGCATGCGCCGGATGGGACTGAGCGAAATGATTCAATCGCATCCGGAACGCAACGGCTGGAGCGTGAGCATGACTGAGCAGCACGCGCATCGAATGGAACCCGGCGCGGAAGCGGGGCCGGGAATCGAAGCCATCTGGCAACGGCTCAAGCAGGCGGCGGATCGCTGCGATGATCAGTTGCGGCTGATGACGCTTTCCACCGTCGATCAGCATGGCCGACCGGCCGGCCGGCTCATGGTCCTTCGCGGCGCGAGCACCAGCATGCAGCGGATCTGGTTCTACACCACCACGCCTTCCGTGAAGGTTGATGAGATCGCAGCCCGCCCGGACGTGTGCATGATCGGGTACGACGCTGTTGACCTCGTGCAGGTTGTGTTGCGCGGCCGGGCAACCGTGCACACCGACAGTCCGTTGGCTGACGATCACTGGGATCAGTTTCGGACCGCAGCCGGGGTGATGCGCGAGCAGCCGGAAGGCGGCTCCTGCCGCCAGGCCGCCGCGGATCCCCGCCTCCGGGCGATGATGCAGACGCTGGATGGTGGTGAGGGGACGCTTTCGCGCGAATCGTTCGCCTTGATCGAGGTCTGCATCAATTCAATTGAATGGGTGGCCATCGAGGCGGCCGGGATTCAGCGGGCCGTATACGAATTGCCCGAATATGATGCAGGCGGGGCCCCGGGGAGCGCGGCCGCCGCTGCGTCCCATGATCGGCCGGTCATTGAGGACGGCCGCTGAGCCTTGCCGCCCGCTGTCGGGATGACGCTGTCATTGGAACGCTGTTTCTGCGACGCGGTCGCTGTTTCAGGGGCGAGGCGGTTTCTTTGCGGTCTTTTTCGCCGTCTTCTTCGATTCGCCGGTTCTCGTCCCGGATCCTTTCGATCGATCGATCACAGCCGCGAGGCCGCCACTGACCGTCAGTTCGATTTTCTTGCCGCCAAGCGGCTGCGTGTCGGGGTCGGCGGTGACTTCGGCAATGGTCGTGTCGCGGAACGACTTTTCCACCATTGCCAGGGCATCATCGAGCCGCTGGTGCAGCGGGCAGAGCTGGTGCTTGTGCGCTTCGAGGCCGAGCGGGCACTCACGGATGCGCTTGGGCGGGTCGACTGCCGCTACGACGTCGTAGACAGTGATTTCTCCGGGATCGCGTTCAAGGATGAACCCGCCGTGCAGGCCGCGCTGCGAACGGATCAGGCCGTGGCGGCTGAGCGACTTGAGCACCTTGGCGAGGTAGCCGGCGGGAACCCGCGTGCCCTCAGCAATCTGCTGCGTCGTCCGGGACTGGCCATGGTGATACGCCAGATCGACAATGGCCCGCAACGCGTATTCAGTCGTCTGTGAAATCAACATCGAATCCTTTCGCGACAATTGTATCCGGCTCTCCAGTTGGAGACACCCGGCATAGCAAGATCATGCATGGCCGGCGGATGCAGCCACTTTCGCGAAAGCTGATTCAGAACGTCAATTGCAACTGAGTGCGCAGCACAAGCTGTCCATCTTCGCCCGGCGCGTCCGCCCGCCAGCCGGTTCGTCCGCCGCCGGGCATGGCGTCGGTGAACGTCGGGCTGACCTCGTTGAACGCGTAGCCGGCATCGGCCGTCCACTTGACCCGGTGGTCATCGAAGAAGTGCGTCACGCCGACGGTGACAACGCTCAGATCATCCCGCTGGGAATCGTCGTCGGCCCACTCGTATCGGCCGAAGGCCTCCCACTTGTCCGTCAGGAACACGCCCCCCTGCACGACCAGGCCGAACTGGTCCGCGTCGATCGTTTCGCCGTCGTCCAGATGGCGGCCGACGACGGCCATGAACAGGTTCGCCCCGCCGAACTCGAACTGCCCGTCGATCGTCCACTGCAGCAGTTCAAGCACCGGGTCGGCTGTGCCATATTCATCGCGCTGGTAGTGAACGGCGGCGCCGAGCAGCGTCGCCGTGCGGTCGTCCGGATGATTGGCGAATGAGGCGAGTTGCTCGCGCGTCCCGTTGAGCAGCGCTTCGCCCCGGGCCGAGAGGGCGTATTCAACGTTGCGGCTGAGGGCGGGCTGGTTCGTGCCGCCGGTCGACTCAAATCCGTTGCTGATGCCGCCGACGAGCATCAGCACCCCGTCACGGTATTCGACCGTCACGCCCTGCGTTCGTCCGCCGGTGAACGCTTCGTGCACGAGCGACCGCTCGACGGCCTGCTGACGGGCACTGGTGATCTGAAACTCGCGGAGCATCGGCGTGCGCTGCTGGCCGGCGCGGAACGCCAGGCGACGAGCAAGGCGGTAATCCACCCACGCATCTTCGAGCACGAACGTTCCTTCACCGGGCTGAGCATTGCCCTGCACACGGTAGTTGATCTCCGGTTTGAACGCGTGGCCGCGCAGAATCAACTGGCTTCTCGTGTTCTCGAACCCCGCGCGGTGGTCGTCAGCCGGGCTGTCGTCGTGCCGGCTGTACATGTACCGCAACTGCATCCGGCCCCCGACGACGAGCCGATGATCGGCGGCGGGGTCGGCGAGAAAAAAACCGTCGTCCCACCCGGCGGTGCGATGTTCATCAAGCAGACTCGCCCGCCCGTCCGCGTCGGCCAGCACATCGCGAATCAGCGCC
This sequence comes from Phycisphaerales bacterium, assembly GCA_007135295.1. Taxonomy (GTDB): domain Bacteria; phylum Planctomycetota; class Phycisphaerae; order Phycisphaerales; family SM1A02; genus SLJD01. Next base: position 1,323 of record SLJD01000299.1, on the reverse strand, counting down.
TGCAAGTGCCTGTCGCGCTGGACCTGGCGCTCGCTCTGATCGGCCTTCACGCCGGCGATCTGCGCTTCAAGCCGCTCGATCCGGTGGCGGAGGTCGCAGGCCGACTCCTCCGCGCCGCTGGCGTGATCGACAGTTGTGGCTGGGGCCGCGGCGGCGAGGAGCGCCCACGTCAGCCACACCCCGGGCAGCCAGGCAAGTGAAATGGCAGGGCGCGGTGAACGGGCAATGGGCGGTCGTGGCACGGATAAGCTCCTGTCTCTTCTCTCAATCCTGCATCGTTGACGGCCGTGGGTTGCCGCCCCCCGGATCACCCCCGGATTCACCCCCGGATTCACCCCCGGATTCGCCCTGCCGGATTCGGGGCCCGGCGGAACGCGGGCGTCCGCTGCATACATCGGCCCGGGCTGTTCCGGCTCGCCACCGGTGGGGGGGATTTTCCCGCATTGGCGGCCTTGACGGGGGCGGGCGGCGCGCTATTCTGAATAACAGGACAAGGATATCCGTTTTTATGGCCGCAGCTCGCGCCGGGTCGCGTCGGCCCGGCCGCCCGGTCTGCGGCCTCAGCCGCCATGGAGCAAGGCAGGTTTCGCCATGCAGCACCCGCCCATCAAACGTCACGACAGTCTCAAGCCCCTCTCCCGCGACCATTACGGCGGGCTTGTGCAGGCCAGGCGGCTTCGCCTCGCCGCCGACCGCGAGCCGCCCGAACGCCTCGCCGCCGTCCGCGAGTTCCTTGAGGAGTGGCACACCGTCACCGCCGAGCACTTCGAGGACGAGGAGCGGCTGCTCGGCGACCTCATTGACGAGCGCCCCCACCGTGACCGGCTCTTCCGTGACCACGTGGAAGTCCGCCGCCTCGCCGACGAAGCCCGGCTGATGCTCGACCGCGACGAGCCGCCCTCGCCGGCGTGGCTGCGCGAGCTGTCGGCCCTGCTCAACGATCACATCCGCTGGGAGGAACGCGAGCTCTTCCCGCTGATCGAACGCACTGCCGACGCCGAGGCGCTGCACGCCGTCGAGCAGGAAACGGAACTGATCGAGCAGATCCGCCCCCGATGGACCGCCCACCGCCGCTGAAGCCGCGGCCTTGACGAACGATCACCGCCAGTTGCCCGCCGCTGGCCGCAGCGGCACCGAGAGAGCCACGCCATGACCAGCATCTCCCCCGGGACGGGCATGCCGCCCGGCCGCCCGCTACCCGTTCACCCCGAGCACGTGCCCGATTCGTTCTACCGCCCGTTCTTTCTGACGGCGATCGCGGTCGCCTTCACCGCGGGGGCGGGGTGGGGGACGTGGATGCTGTGGCAGATCGGCCAGGCCGGT
>SLJD01000095.1 GCA_007135295.1 Phycisphaerales bacterium | reverse complement strand
GCGCGGTGCTGGCCATCGCCGTGCTCGTGCTTGGAGCGTGGCCGGCACGGCAGCAGCAAGCGATGCTGATTGATGCGGCGGCAAGACTTGCCGCCCCGACAAACACGAGCCGCGAGGTGGTCGAACAGCGGCTCGCGGCGGCGGAAGCGGCCGATGATGCCGCCGCGGCTTGGCCGATCCATCAGCGGATCGCGCGGGTCGGCCCCCGGCAGCGGCTTATCGCCGCGGGGATGCTCGGCGAGGACGGGCTCGGCCTGCTCGATCAGGTCATTGAAGAAACGGAGCACGGCTGGCAGCGGTTCGGGCGAACGGCGTGGCTCGGCCTGAGCCGGGAAGCGGCGGATGCCCGCGCCCAAATCACCGGCTCGGAAGCCCACTGGCGCCAAGCCATCACCTGGGCGGAGCGGCTGACGCAGCGCGACCCGTACGGCGTGGGCTCGTGGCTCGCGCTGGCCGACACTTCCTGGCGGGCGGGCGAGCGTGAGGCGGCCCGGGCGGCCTATCAGCGCGTCCTTGAGAACAACCGGCAATTCGAGCTCGATCCGCTTAGGCAGTTGAGCGACGAGCAGCAGGCACGCGTCGAGAGTCGACTCGACGCCCATGCCGAGCCGTGAGCATTCCGCAGCCGGCCGTCGAGCCGGCCGGGTTGCCTGACGGTGGCGGGGCGGATACATTATGTGGCTCGAATTTGTGGACCCAAGCCGGGCCGCACGGCGTCGTTCGCAGACGGTGCCCCACGGTTCGGCCGGTCGGCGTGTGAGCCGGCCGCGGTCATCGCAACGAAAGGAGACCGGATGGTCGTTCTGCGTTTAAGACGGTTTGGCCGGCGTCACCGGCCGTTTTACCGCCTCGGAGCCATGGACAAGCGTGCCCCCCGCGACGGCCGGGTCATCGAAGAACTCGGCTGGTACGACCCCATCGCGGCAGATGGCCGGCAGTTTGACCTCAAGCTCGACCGCATCGATTACTGGCTGAGCGTCGGTGCCCAGCCCACCAACACCGCCCGCGACCTCATCCGGAAGGCCGGCGGCGACCCCACGCCGGGCAAGAAGATCGAGTCCGGCGAAGGCGCGGCGGGCTGACGGCCACGGCGGACGGCTGATGCGCATTGACATCGCCACCCTGTTCCCGGAGATGTTCGAGCCGGTTCTTCAGACGAGCATCCCCGGCCGGGCGGCGGCTGGCGGATTCGCGACCTACCACCTGCACGACATTCGCGAATTCGCCGACAACCGACACCGCAAGGTCGACGATCGACCGTTCGGCGGCGGGCCCGGTATGGTGATGATGTGCCAGCCACTGCACGACTGCGTGCAGGCCATCGAAGCCGCCGACCCCACCCCCGCGACCCGCGTGCTCATGACCCCGCAGGGCGAGCGCATGGAACAGCGGCATGTGGAAATGCTCGCCGGCCGGGAGCGGCTGCTCATCATCGCCGGGCACTACGAAGGCGTTGACGAGCGGGTGATCGAAGCCCTCGACCCGATCGAACTGAGCATCGGCGACTATGTGCTCAGCGGGGGTGAACTGCCGGCGATGGTGCTGACCGACGCCGTCGTCCGGCTCCTGCCGGGGGTGCTCGGTCATGACGATTCGGCGCGGGAAGATTCCTTCGCCGAACGCGAGTTTGACGATCAGGGCCGTCGACGCCTGCTCGAAGGCCCGCACTACACGCGGCCCCGCGTCTGGAACGACCGGGCCGTCCCGGATGTGCTGCTCAGCGGCGACCACCAGGCCGTCGAAGCGTGGCGCAGACAACAGATGGTCGAGCGGACGCGGCAGCGCCGCCCGGACCTGCTCAACCGCGACCCCTGAGCCGCCGGCTCACGTCGCCGACCGATACGTTCATCGGTCACTCACACGAACGGGCAGATTGCCGAAGGAATACGCGTCATGGATCGCCAGAAAGTCATCGAATCCGTCGTCGAATCCCAGCTCAAGCCGGAGACCGAGTTCCCCGCCTTCTCCGTCGGCGACACGATCAACGTCCACGTCCGCATCATCGAGGGCGACAAGGAACGCGTGCAGGTCTTCCAGGGCGTGCTCATCGCCGAACGCGGCCGGGGCATCAACCGGACCATCACCGTCCGCCGCATCGTCGCCAACGAAGGCGTCGAACGCGTCTTCCCGATCCACTCGCCGCGCATCTCGAAGATCGAGGTTGTCCGGCGGGGCGACGCCCGGCGGTCCAAGCTCTTCTACCTGCGCGATCGCGTCGGAAAGGCCCGCCGCCTCCGCGACCAGCGCCGCGGCCTCAAGCACCTCGGCAACGAAAACAGGGCCAAGCCGAAAAAGAACTGACCGGCCGGACCGTCCGGCGGCATCGCCCGCAACCGAGCCGGGGCGCCCACGCCGGAGAAACGTCCGCGGCGTCGCCCGACGTCCGTCGGCGCCGGACGCTCCCGCGCCGTGTGTCCCCGGGCGTGAAGACACGCCGGCTCGCGGTGGCGATCCACGGTCCCGGGAGAAGTCAGTTCGCCGAAGATTGGGATCCGCCGGGGAACAGGGAAGAACACGGACCGTGCTCTGTTGCGTTGCGCTCACGCCTGCGCGGCGGGGCGTGGCGCCGCGTCGACCGACGGGAGCAGCGACTCGATCACGTCGCGCGCGTGGTAGGACGGGCGGTCGACCGAGATGAACGCCCGGACGCACGCAAGATCGTCACCCGTGGTGAGCAGGGGCGGTTCTTCGTAGCCGTCCGCTCGGCGCTGCCCGAGACCGATGTTCGCCATCAGCGCGTTGCAGAGGCACTTGCGGCCGACGGTGTCCTCGGCCTTGCCGCCTTTGCGTACATAGTCGTCGACCGGCTCGGCCGGACAGCGGTAGCCGATCGTTCCGTCGGGCTTGCGATAGGCCCGGCGCAGGTACCCCATATCGCAGAGGCGCGGGCGCTGCTCGTAGACCGCCTGATCAGAGAGTGTCTGTTCGATCTCCGCCACCTTGAACGGGAAACCGGTCGGCGATGCGATCGGATCGGTAAACACCTCGTCACCGTCGCGCAGCAACCGGCTCAGAAAGCGTCGCCGCAGTTCCGGATCGAGGCCGGATTCTTCGCAGAACGCGAACGCGGTTCCCACCTGGACGCCGCTGGCCCCCGCATCGAGGGCCGCCTTGAACTGGCTTCGCGTCGCGTACCCGCCGGCGAGCCAGAACGGCACGTTCAGGGCGACCATGTCCGCCGGATCGACCTCATCGCGCCGGCCGTAAATCGGTTCGCCGCGGTGGGAGAGTTGCTGCGCGCCGCGCGGCGGGGCGTTGTGTCCGCCGGCGACGGGTTTCTCGACGACAAACCCGTCGATGCCGCCGGACGCCTTCTTGAGCAGCGCGCGAGCCAGCGTTGCCGAGGACACGATCGGGAGAAAATGCGGACGCCGCAGGGCCGGCCGGTCGGCTGCGCAAGCGCCGGCCCACAGCGGCGCCGGGTCGAAGGTCATGCGAACCTTCTCGTCGCCGGCGTCCATCACGTCCAGGGCGGCGCTGACGTCGAGATGCTCGCTGAGCCGGTCGAGGATGGCCGGGATCTCGACCGGAATGCCGGCGCCGACGAGGACCACATCCACGCCCGCAAGCATCGCGCCGTAGAGACTCGGCAGGATCGGAAGCTCGATCTTGTGCAGGTAGTTGATGCCCACCATGCCGTCGTGCCCTTCCCGGGCGAGATGGACCTCGACGAAATTCGCGAGAACCAGCAGTTCCTCCCGCGCGGGCGTGAGGGTGGCGCGCGGCAGCGGGACGAGCTTGTAGCGCTGGCCGGCATCGGCGTCCGTCGCGGCGGGCGGCGTCCGGGCCCCCGCGTCCCGGCCGGCGTCGTCAGTCGGGTCGCGATCCGGGCCGTCACGCGGCGGATCGCCGGGCGGGGAATATCGCTTGAGCACCCGCCGGACGACGTCGGGCAGCGGAAAAGCATTCATCGCGCGGCGCACGTGGCCGCCGGGGTCGCCGCGCGCGAGCCGGCGCACGAGAATCGCGTCAAGGGCCGTGCCGGAGACGACGCCGAGCTGTCCGTGCGCGGCGACTTCGCGGGCCAGGGGCCACCCGGAGACACCGGCCCCCATGCCGCCCTGAATCAACTGTGGCAGCATCAGGCGCTGCTCCTTTTGCTCGCGTGGTGATGGCTGGCGCCCCGCCGGTCCGGCTCGAGTATAGGCGGAAAAACAAACTCTGTATATCCAAATAACGGTTTTTCGGCGGG
>SLJD01000355.1 GCA_007135295.1 Phycisphaerales bacterium | reverse complement strand
TTGCGATGTCCCCCGCCGCCGACGCCCAGACGGCGGAGTTGACCAGCCGCGATGTCGCCATCACGGTCGATTCCGGCGAACTCGACAGCCGGGCCGGCGCCATCCGGGACATTGATCCGGACCACCACCGGCGCGACGGCCTCGTCCGCCTGTATGAAACCACCGTCCGGTCGGACGGCGCGCCGTGGGTGCGGCTGGAGTTCGGCGAGGTGGAACTCGGCGGCAATGTTCACCTCGGAACCGGGGCGGCGATCCGAATCACTTCGATGCACGACGGCGCGGAACAGTGGCTCAACGCTGAATCGCTGCGGCAGTGGCGCAACACGTCCGCGTATTTCAACGGTGACGCGGTGACGGTGGAACTCTTCGCCATGCCGGACACCGGCCGCCATCGCGTCTCCGTCGCCGGGCTGACCGCCGGTGATGTGGCGCAACCCGGCGACGGCCGAACCATCTGCTTCGGCGATGATGAGCGGGAACTGTCATTCGCCAATCCCGATGCGCGGGCGCTGCCGGTCGGCTGCACCGCGTTTCTCATCAACGACCGCGATCACTGCATGATGACGGCCGGCCATTGCGTGGGGAGCGGCTCGGGTGTGCAGGTCGTTGAGTTCAACCCTCCGCTTTCGAACAGCAACGGCTCGATCAACTTCGCCCCGCCCGAGGATCAGTACCCGGTCGACTTCTCGTCCATCCAGTCTCAGAACGACCCCTGTTCGGAAGACTGGGCGTACTTCGGCGCGTACCCGAACAGCAACACCGGCCTGACGCCCTTCGAAGCGCAGGGCGAGTCCTACACGCTTGCCGACGCCGCGCCGGCCGTCGCCGATCAGACGATCCGCATTCGCGGCTACGGAACGGTCAGTTCGCCCGTTCCACCTGAATGGAATCAGGTGCAGAAAACCCACGACGGGCCGTACACCGCCCGGTACGGGACCGACATCCGCTACCAGACCGACACGACCGGCGGCAACTCCGGCTCGGCGGTGTACATGCATGATCTCGATATGGTGATCGGCGTGCACACGTGCGGCGGGTGCGGCGACACCGGCGGGGCGAATCGCGGCACGGCCATCGATCACACGCCGCTGCAACAGGCCCTCGACAATCCGCAGGGCATCTGCACCGAGCCCGAGCAGGTCACCGTGCCCGATGATTACGCGACCATCCAGGCCGCCATCGACGCCGTGCCCAGCGGCTCGACCATCACCGTCAAGCCCGGCGTGTACCACGAAGCGATCGATTACAGCGGCAAGAGCATCGCGATCATCAGCACCGGCGGCCCGGACGTCACGACCATCGACGCGAGCGGAGAGAACACCAGCGTCGTTCGATTCAGCAACAACGAAACGAACATGGCCGTCCTCGACGGCTTCACCCTGACCGGCGGAACCGGATCGAATGTCAATGTCGGCAACACGTGGTACGTCTTCGGAGGAGGGGTCTACACCGCCGGCTCCTCGCCGACGATCGTCAACTGTGTCATCACGAACAACACCGCGGAATTCGGGGGTGGCGTGTTCAACCACAGCTCGTCGCCAACGTTCGAGAACTGCGTGATCGCCGGCAATTCCGCGGACCCCTCAACCGGCGGCGGCGCGTTCAACTTCTCCGGCGCGTCGCCTCACTTCATCGGCACCACGTTCAAAAATAACGTCGCGGCGGCCAATGGCGGGGGCATGTCGAGCCAGTCCGCCTCGCCGATCGTCACCGACTGCGCGTTCATCAATAACGAAGCGGCCGGCTCCGGCGGCGCGGCGCGGAACATCCAGGGCAGCGAGGGCCAGTACCTCAACTGCACGTTCGAATCCAACGTTGCCGGCGACATGGGCGGGGCGTTCATCAACGCCGACAGCTCCGCGACCGTCATCGCGGAATCGGCCTTCTGCAACAACGAGCCGGACGACATCACCGGCCAGTTCACCAGCGGCGGCGGCAACGAATTCAACAGCGACTGCTCGCAGCCCGTCCCCGGCGATCTGACCGGCGACGGCGTGGTCGGCGGGGCGGACCTCGGCGTCCTCCTGAGCGAGTGGGGCCCGTGCGGCGATTGCGACGACTGCCCGGCCGACCTCACCGGCGACTGCGACGTCGGCGGCGCGGACCTCGGCGTGCTGCTGAGCAACTGGACGGGAGAGTAAAGTGGTTAGACTGAACGTCCGAGCGCGGCGATCACGAACGCCGGATGCTTCTTTTCGACCGGCCCGCACTGATGGTGACGCGCCGCATGAATCAGGGAGGAGACGCCATGAACAGCCAATGGAACGCCGCTTGTGCGGCAATCATAGTGATTGTCGTGACCATCACCGCCCGGGCCGACGAGCATCCGGTGGTCCCGCTCGGCGAAATGCAGGAGCGGCATATCGACAGCGGCGCGCAGGCGAACGCGCGTGGGCACGCGGCCGTCGTGCATTCAGAACTTGTCCGAACGCCCGGGGCGGCCTGGACGCGGCTGCATTTCTCGAACGTCGAACTCGAACCGGGCAGCGGCATCCGCTTCACGGCGCTGCGCGACGGTCAGGTGCAGGAACTCGATGCCGGGGGCGTGGCGATGTGGTCGCAGACATCCGCGTACTTCAACGGCGATGCTGTTCTCGTCGAGTTGATCGCCGCCCCGCAAACGAATCGGAACAGATTCGTTCTCGAATCGGTCCATGTGGGCATGGCCGGCCAGCCGGCCGGCGGCCACTGCGACTCCCCGTTGTCGTGCGGGCTGTGCGACGGCGAGGACAACCGCGTGCCCTCCGCGGAGAACTGGGTCGGCCGCCTTATCTCGTTGGACTCTGAAGGGCCGGTCAGTCACGGCGGTGGTTGCAGTGCCGCGGTGTTCAACGCGAACAGTTGCATTGTCTCCGCCGGCCACTGCATGGGCACCAACATGGTTATGCAGTTCAACGTGCCCCTGCCCGATCCCGACTGCTCCATCAATCACCCCCCGGTCGAGGATCAGTTTCCGGTGACGGATTACCTTGCGGAAAACGCCGGCGTGGGGGCGGACTGGGCCGTGCTGACCACCGGCACGAACAACCTCGGCGAGACGGCTTACGAGCGTTACGGCGAGTATCGGCCGATCGCGTCGAGCACGCCCGGTTCGGGGCCGGTCGAATTCTGGGGCTACGGCGTCACCGACGACTGCACGTACTGGGGCACGCAGCAACATTCGACCGGCGAGATCGTCGACCTCAACAATTCGGCGCTCTTTCACACCGGGGAGACCACCTGCGGCAATTCCGGCTCAGCGATCGTGCAGGACGGTGAGATCATCGGCATCGCCACGCACTGTACATGGAGTTGCCCGCCCAACGGCAATCCCGGCAACCGGATCGATAACGCGTCCGTCGTCGCCGCCATCAACACGCTCTGCTCCGTCCCCGGCGATCTGACCGGCGACGGCGTGGTCGGCGGGGCGGACCTCGGCGTCCTCCTGAGCGAGTGGGGGCCGTGCGACGACTGCGACGACTGCCCGGCCGACCTGACCGGCGACTGCGACGTCGGCGGCGCGGACCTCGGCGTGCTGCTGAGCAACTGGACGGGATGAGCCGGCGGGTGCCGTTCGCGCCACGCGACAACTGATCAGAGGCGCTTCACACGCCCGCGTTCACTGGACGCGGGCTTGTGTTTGTTGTCAAACGACTCGGATACTTTTTCTGTGTGCGCCAATCGAACCCCGCTCGCTGAGTGCTACAATCATTTCAAGAGGAGGCTCGTGAACGAGAATTCCACCCCGTTCTTTCGCGGATTCAGGCCCTCGGGGTGGATTCGTTGCATCGTTCTGCAATCGTTGGAAAGAGGGCAGACCGGCCGGAGCGCCACGCGGTGTGGCATTTGAACCTGAGCGACTGCGATCGATGGATGACATGAACAGCAACGCAACCACACCTTCTTCCAATGTCACGCTGGACAGCGTGATTGATGTCCTGCGCAACAACGTCCGCCGCGGCTTGTTGCTCACCCTTGCCAAAGGCGACAAGGACGTCTCGACGCTCGCCAACGAGATCAACGCGCACATCTCCGTGATCAGCCACAACCTGCGGGCGCTGCGCGAACTCGGCGTCGTCGAGGTCCGTCGCGATGCCAGGCGGCGGATCTACCGCCTTTCGCCGATGGTCAACACCACGCAGGACGGCGAGATGATGACGCTGTCCATTGACGCGGACGGCGGATCGCGCGTCAGTCTCACCGTGCCGCGGTGAGGTTCCCTCGGGGCCGGTTGCGACCGGTCCAAT
>SLJD01000435.1 GCA_007135295.1 Phycisphaerales bacterium | reverse complement strand
CGCTGCCGACCGGCGGCCGGGCGCGGCAGACGGCGGGACTGTCCGTGCTTGACTTTCTCCGGCCGATGGCGTGGCTGCATATGACCGAGTCGGATGAGTCCATCGTGCGCGACACGGCTGATCTCGCGGAACTTGAAGGTCTCGAAGCGCACGGCCGGACGGCGATGCGGCGGCTCAACGGGTGACATGCTGCTCCGGCGGCTCTATCGCCCGGTTGAATCCGGCGTTGATGAGCCGGCTGATTCACCGTTCGATTCCGCATTTGCATCGCCGGGGGCCGGTTCGCCGACCTTCGGTTCCTCGCCGCGCTGAATGCGTCTCAAATTGCCGCGATGCTTGAAGACCACGAGGCCGGCGAGCGCCGCGGTGACGATCAGCAGCGGGACCGCGTGGACGACCGCATCGACGGCCGGGCCGTTCGCCTCGTCCGGTTCGGGCGGGGCCTGCGGCATGAGCAGCAGCAGCGTGGTGACCGGCAGACTCAGCGCCGCAAGCACACTCGCGAGCGACACGTATCGGCTGATGCGCATCGTCGCGTACCAGACGATCAGGGCCGCGAATGTCGGAATCGTCAACAGCGGCCACATCGCCGCCAGCGCGCCGAAGCCGGTCGCGACTCCCTTACCGCCCGTGAATCGCAGGAAGATTGAGCACATGTGCCCGAGCACCGCGGCCAGGCCGACCGTGAGCCACAACCACATATCCAGCGCCGACATCTCGACAACCGACCGGCCGAACACGCCCGCCGCGAGCCCGGCGGCGATCACAGGCAGCGCCCCCTTGGCGACGTCGAGAACAAAGCACACATAGCCGAGCTTCTTGCCGAGCACCCGGCCGACGTTCGTCGCGCCGACGTTCTTTGAGCCATGCTCACGGATGTCAATGCCGCGACTTCGCGCCAGCAGCACGCCGACGGGAATCGACCCGATGAAATACGCCAGGATGATGAAAATCAGCCAGATGGTCATGGCGGGCCGTTGCTCGCGGGGCGCTTCCGTGCTCTGTCACCCGATTGAACCGCCGGTTGAGGTTCGGATCTGTTGCCCGGCCACTGCGGCCGATCCGTCCGGGCGGGTGGTCGATGCGGCAGTGTAGCGACTGCAACAAACACGAGCAGACCCATCAACTGTCCGTTGAGGTTGTAGCAGTCGAACAGTCCGCCGATCAGCCACGCTCCGACGACCAGAATCATGCCACTCGCGTACACGTGATCCTGCCGAACGGTCCAGCATCGGACGATAACCACGACGGCGACGCCACCGAAGATCGCCAGCCCGACCACGCCGGTCGTGCTCATCAGGTGCAGGAAGATGTTGTGCGGGTGGTCACGTTCGAGGTAGTCGATCTCATCCGGCCAGCGTTCGGCGGCGCGTTGAAACGACGGGCGGCCGGCGGATTCAGCGCGGAAGCTGCCCGCTCCGGCGCCGGCAATGGGGTGCTCGCGAAACACGTCCCACGACCACTGCCACATCGCGAGCCGAAGCCCGGTCGATGTCACGTACACCTCGTCGTCGATCGCGTCCTGCACTTCCACAACCGCGTCATCAATGCGATGACCGATCTGATCGCCGGCAACCGGCCACGCGACGGCGGCGAAGATCACAGCCGCGGCGGCGACGAATGCGGCCGGCATCCGCGCCTGGGGCTGGCGCCACGCGATGAGCGCCAGGCCGAGCGGCAGGATGACCAGCGCCGCGACCCACGGTCCGCGACTGCCGCTGACCAGCAGCCCGAGGCCCGCCGCGCCTGCTGCAAGCAGCGACACCCATCGCACCCACCCGCTGGCACGCAGAACGGCGCTGAGATGCCAACTCAACGCCACCAAGCACATCATGCCGGTGATGGTTGGGTGCAGCAGGCCGCCAATACGGTCGCTGACGTCCGGCTCCAGGCCGAGCCAGCGCATCGCCTGCATGAACTGCACGCCGTTCTGCCCGGCGACGCCGACCAGAAACGCGCCGATCAACCAGGGCAGCCGGTCGATGATGGGCCAGATCGCAAACGAGGTCGCCACGACCCGAAGAGTCCAGACTTCCGACCAGCCCTGCCCCGGATCGCTCGACCAGAGCACGGTCAGCGACATCCACCCCATCAGCGCGAGCAGCAGCCAGCCGACCGTGTCGCGCAGCAGGTACAGGTACGCCCGCCATGTGCAGTGCAGCCGCAGCAACGCACAGAACAGCAGGACCGCGAACGCGATGCCCGTCGGCGCCGTCGCAATCGGAAGCATCGCCAGGTAGAGCATGGCCAAGCCGGCGTGGACGGCGTGACCGAACGGGTCCCGCAGCCGGGCGTACGCCAGTGTCCGTCGGACAGACTCGTCATCGCCAGGCGGCGGCCAGACGCCTGGAACGGACTCGACCGGGCGCAGCGACCCCATCACCACCCCCTCTGCGGCAACGCCGAAGCATGATCCACCTGCACGGAATCCACATCCGGACCGGCCGGAGCCCGGTCGACCATCCTCTCACGATCTGTCAGCCGGTCGTGCTGCTGCATGGTGAATGTGAACCGACATGCGAAGCTGTGCTGGTTCATGACGGGACGAACGTGCGGAATCGCGCTGCGCCCCGTCGACCGGACCGGCTTCGCCGTCCCAAAAGTACCGCCCATGCTATCACTGGTCGCTGCAATGCACCAACTCATCACCATGGCGGCCGGGGGTCGCCGGGTTCCGACTTCATTCGGGTGGTATCACAGCGGAACGTACGGCGGGCGGTTCAGGCCGCGCCGCCTTCCTTCGCGATGCTGCTGTCCTTGGCGGGGTTACGCAGCAGATCGGCGATGAGGTCCAGCCGCCGGGCGACTTCTTCCATGGAGTCAGGTCGCTTATCCAGTTCGACTTCGACACTGTGAAGGATCAATTTAGAAAGAAGCGGGTGCACCGCAGGATTCTTCTCGTGCGGCGGCACGGGCGGTTCGACCATCCCCGCGTCCAGCGCACCGGAGTACAGACTGGAGCCGTCGTCCTTGGGCGGCATCGCGGTGGGAATCACTTCGCGGGCGAGGACCCAGTACATCGTCGCCCCGAAGTTGTAGATATCCGTCTTCGGGGTGATGGCGTCACGATGGGCCTGCTCCGGCGCCATGTAGCCGGGCGTGCCCTGGATGCGTTCCTTGACCGTCCCGATCGGGCAGGCCTGCCCGAGGTCGATGATCTTCACATCTTGGGCGCTGCCGACGAGGACATTGCTCGGCTTCATGTCCGCGTGCACGAATCCACGTTCGTGCATGTGCGTCAGCGCCCACGCGGCCTGAGCGAAAATCTCCACCGCTTCCAGGCACGATTTCGGCCGGTACTGATCGAGCGTCTCAGCGTCGACGAGTTCCATCAGCAGGGAGATGTCCGTCACCTTGAACATCTTCCGATGCTTGATGATCCGGTAGACCCGGCGGATGTTCGGATGGTCGAGCTGCGAACCGATGCGGTACTCGTGAGCGACCTGATCGAGAAACCGCTGATCCTTCTCCGTGTCCTTCGTGACATGCTTGAGGGCCCAGACCTGCTTGGTCTTGGGATCCTGCACACAGTACAACTCGGACGCAGCCCCGCTGCCGATGTGCGCCAGAACTCGATAACCCGCGATGTCTTGTCCGACAACCATGAAGTAGACCGGCGGCTGCAGCAGCTCCCCCCGCCACAACAGGTGAGAACTGGATCAAGCGGAACGAAGCCCCGCCGATGTGAACGGATCGTCACGAAATGCCTGCCACTTGAGCCAAGCGACAGAAAATAGACTCAACTTCCGGCCCCAAGAGACCGGGCGAACGGTGGTTATACCACAAGACTACGGGGGTTCGCCAGTACGATCAACGTTTGACGTTCATCGCGGCTGCGCGATGAGTTGGTCCTCGACCTGCGTCGCAGGGAAGAACCGGCCGGGACCGCTCGCGTCGTCGACGATGTCGCGGTACAGGTGCACCCGGTCCGCGGGAATGCCCAGTTCCTTCTGGAGCTGTCGCACAAGCGTCACAAGCTCATTGATCTGCCGTTCGGTAAACGGCCGCCGCTTGCCGTTGCCAACCAGACAGATGGCGATCGAGTGCTGATTGTGAAATTCCGCGTCCGGGCCGGCGGCGTGGGCGCCAGGCAACTGCCTGTCCCATCGGTAGCCGATATGGAGCATGCCATCGCCCATGCCGTTGCCGTTGCCGATCACGAAGTGATAGCCAAGCCCCTGGAAGCCGTAGCCGAGGTGGCGACGGTGGAGCGTGGCGGCGTCACCGGCGG
>SLJD01000270.1 GCA_007135295.1 Phycisphaerales bacterium | reverse complement strand
CGGTCGCCGACCATCGCTGCGGCGGTGATCGCTTTTCGGGTCTCATCATCGTCATGAACGTAGGACATGCGCGAAAGTTCCCGCCCGGTGGCGATGCGGCCTGCGGCACACATTAAAATGGATTTTCCCGATCCCCGGACGTTGGAATCGCAGATGAAGCCCGGTGCCGGTCCGGAGAACGCCGTGCGGGCGATCGGGGTCAGGACCGAAGCGAGCCAGGCCGACCTGTGCGTCTTGGTGGCGAACGGGAAATCGACGACCAGCTCGAGCAGCCGGTCGCGCCCCTGGATTGCCACATCCTGCCCGGGGGCTTCCGGAATCGCCGGAAATTCTGCGCACGACGTCTCGTACAACATTCCGGTTTTCTCATCGTGCCCTCGCTGCTGATGCACGGACCCGTCGGGCCGCAGGACGGGCGCGTCGCTGATCCCGGTGAGCGTCCGCATTTGGGGATACTCGGCTCTATCCCGGATCTGGGCCACCAGCCAGTCAGGCGGATGCGCAGGGATCATTTTTTTGGTCTTCGCGCTGTATTTTTGCAAAGCCACAGCCCGGGTGATCCGCTCGCGCAGGTGCGGCAGTGTGACGGGGGCGGTTCGCCGGCGTTCTGGGACTGCACACCGACCTGGCCGGCGTGGCCACGGGGCGCGGCAGGCTCGGCGGCGCGCTGGTCGCGCGGGCGCATCTGGCCGGCGCGGCGACGGGACGCGCGCGGCTCGATGGCGCTCTGGGCATCATCGGCCAAGTGGCTCTGGCCGGCGTGGCCAGGGGTCGGGCACGGCTGGCGGCGGTGCTGAGCACCGACACGCCCACGCCCTCGTTCGCACTCTACGATCAGGCCCGGGATCGGCTGCTGCGCTACATCGATCCCGACTCATCGAGTTTGGACCTGGAGCTGCTGGAGCTGACGCCGGGCGCCTGGACGCTGGGTCTTAGCCGCATCAGCGACAGCGGCTGCGAGAGCGAGCGCTCGTTGATCGCGTTGCGCGTGGGCGATGACCCGCAATTCTTCGAGGGCATCCAGCCCATCCGCGAGCAGATCAAGCAAGGGTTTCTGGAAGCCTTGGCCGAGCATGAGGCGCGGCGCGGCGAGGCGGCGGACGAGCCGTCGCCCCAACCGCCGGCTGGCACCGATGAAGCCGACGATGAACCGCTGGCGCCTGCATTGACCGAGAGCGATCGCTTGACGTTGAATGCGCTGGCGAGTTTCGACCCGTCGATATTGGCATCAGCCGCGACCGTGAGCGAGGCGATGCCGATGGCACAGCGCGTTTCCGAACGCACAGTGCGCGAGTCAATCAAGAAGCTGGTCACGCTGGGTCTAGCCGAGCGGCCCGAGGGTAATAGGCAAGGGGCACGGCTCACGATCCGAGGCCGGCGGCTGGCATCGCAGCTTGGCGATTGACTGCCGAAGATTGCCGGTGCTTTGCCGGTGCGCTTCCGCTTATCTTCCGAACCGTGCTCGATGATTCGAGCATGGACGCTAAGCAATTCCCATCCGAACCGTTGCCGCTGAACAAGGCGGCCCGTTGCCTGTCCGTCCCGGCTGGCTGGCTGCGGGAAGAAATCGAAGCCGGACGCTTGCCGGGCCTGCGGGCGGGCCGGGCGGTCCTGGTTCACGTCCCCACCGTGGCCGCGCAGCTCACCGAGCGCGCGAAGCAGGGCGAGGGGGGGAACATGAGTGACGACCCCTTCCCCATCGTTGAAAAGCTGCTGACCTACAAGCAGGCCGCCGAACTGCTGGGCGTGACGGATCGGACCATCTGGACGCTGGTTGACCAAGGCGAACTGCCGGCGGTTCGGTTCGGCCGATCGGTGCGCATCGACCCGGCGGACCTGCGGGCCTACATCGACCGATGCAAGTCGGCTGCGAAGGGGGTGAACCATGACCCCCGTTGAACTGATGCTGTCGAAACTGTCCGATGCCAAACGCAACGGGAAGGGCTGGCAGGCGCGATGCCCCGCCCATGATGATCGCCGGCCGAGTCTGTCCGTCACCGAGGGTGACGACGGCCGGGCGCTGGTGAAGTGTCATGCCGGCTGCACTACCGAGGCGGTCGGGGCGGCTGTCGGTCTGAGCTTGGCGGACCTGATGCCGCGCACCGACGGCCACAAGGCGAGGCCAGCGCGGACAACCAAAGCGTCCAAGCCGCCCGAGGTCTTCCCCAGCGCCAGCGCGGCGGTCGCGGCCCTTGAGCGCCTGCGTGGTCGGCGGTCGGCCGAGTGGACCTATCACGATGCCGAGGGCGAGCCGGTGGGCCTGGTGGTGCGTTGGGATGGCCCCAAGGGGAAGGACGTGCGGCCGGTGAGCCGGAACGGGCAAGGCTGGATCATCGGCGGGATGCCGGAGCCGCGCCCCCTGTACGGCCTGCCCGACCTGCTGGAACTGCCCGAGGGATCGCGGGTGTACGTCTGCGAGGGTGAAAAGGCCGCCGACGCGGCGCGAGCCGTGGGCTTGATCGCCACCACGTCACCGAACGGTAGCAAGTCGGCATCGAAGGTGGACTGGTCGGCCCTGACCTGCTGCGAGGTGGTCATCGTGCCCGATGCCGACGACGCCGGCGAGCGGTACGCGGACGACGTGGCGGGGATGCTGGCGAAGCTGACGCCGGCCCCGGTGGTGAAGGTGGTGCGCCTGCCGGACCTGCCCTTCGGCGAGGGCGGCGACATGGCCGACTTCGTGGCGCTGCGCCGTGGGGATGCCGAGGCGGTCAAGGCGGAAGTGGAAGCCCTGGCGGAGAGTGCCGAGCCGATGGATATGACCCCTGACGAACTGACGAAACCGACACAACCGCGCATCGAGCCGTTTCAGCCGTTCCCGGTCGAGGCCCTGTCCGAGCCGGTGGCGGGTTTCGTCAGCGGCGGCGCCGAGGCGATCGGCTGCGATCCATCGTTCATTGCGCTGCCGATGCTGGTGGGGTTCGCATCGGCAGTCGGCAACAGCCGGCGCGTCGAATTGAAGCGCGGCTGGACCGAGCCGCCCATTTTGTGGGGTGCGATCATCGGTGAATCAGGTAGCACGAAAAGCCCCGCCCTGGAACTGGCGCTTCGGGCTGTCCGCCATCGGCAGGAACAGGCGATGCGCGAGCACGCCGAGGCGATGCGGACCTACGAAGCCGAGCGGCTGAACCACGAACGCGACTTGGCGGCATGGAAACGATCGAAGGCCGGCGATGCGCCCCCCGAAGCGCCCGAGCCGCCGACGTGCGATCGCTGCTGGACCGATGACATCACCATCGAGGCGCTGGCCAAGCTGTTGCAGGACAACCCGCGCGGTCTGCTGGTGATTCGGGACGAACTGGCCGGCTGGCTGCACTTTGATCGGTACAGCGCCAACGGTCGCGGGGGCGAGGCGGCAAAATGGCTGGAAATGCACGGCGGCCGGGCGCTGGTCGTGGATCGCAAAACCAGCGGGACTATCTACGTCCCCCAAGCAGCGGCATCCGTCATCGGCGGCATTCAGCCCGGCATCCTGGCCCGCTACGTCGGGCAGGAACACCGCGACAACGGCCTGCTGGCGCGCCTGCTGTTGACCATGCCCCCACGCCGGCCGAAGCGATGGACCGAAGCGGACATCGACCCGATGGCCGAGGCCGCCATCGCCAACATCTTCGAGTATCTGCACCGTCTGACGCCGGCCAGCGACGCCGAGGGCGAACCCCGGCCGCTGATCGTGCCGCTGACCCCCGAGGGCAAGCGGGCCTGGATCGCGTTCTACAACGAGCACAACGAGCAGCAAGCGGGCCTGACTGGCGACCTGGCGGCGGCGTGGTCAAAGCTGGAAGGTTACGCGGCACGGTTCGCGCTCGTGCATCACCTGATTCGGGAAGCGGTGGGCGGAGACGTGGGCGCGGGTATCAACGCGGTGAGCATCGCGGCCGGCGTGAAGCTGTCGCGCTGGTTCGCCCATGAGGCCCGGCGGGTCTATGCCATGCTGGCCGAGGATGAGGACACGCGGGACCGTCGGCGGCTGGTGGAGCTGATCGAACACCGGGGCGGCGAAGTGAGCGTCCGCGACTGGCAGCGAATGCGATCGCACCGCACCGCCGGGGCGGCCGAGGCCGAGCTTGACGGCTTGGCAACGGCCGAGTTGGGCCGATGGGAACAGGTTGCGCCCGGACCAAAGGGCGGCCGACCGTCCAAGCGGTTCATCCTGGACGCCGGCAGCGCCGGCGGCTGACACAACCCCGGCGGCTGCCGGCCACACCCCACGGGGCGCTACGCGATCGGGGGT
>SLJD01000332.1 GCA_007135295.1 Phycisphaerales bacterium | reverse complement strand
CTGTCGGAGCCATTCGGCCCGGCCGGCGTGGATCTCGCCGCTCTCGCAGTGGGCGACCACGCCGCGGCCGTGGACCTCTTCGTACCGGTCGATCGGGTTCGGTTTGATGCGGGCCTGCTCGGCCGTTTCGAGAATGGACTTGGCCAGCGGGTGATTTGAGCTCTGCTCAGCGTCGGCGGCGGCTTGGAGCAATTCGGCGCCTTCAACGCCCTCAGCGGGAGCGAGGCGGCTGACAGCAAACTTGCCGGTCGTCAGCGTGCCGGTCTTGTCCATCACGACCGTGTCGATATTCGCGGCCGCTTCGAGCGTCTTGGTTTCCTTGATCATGAACCCGAGACGGGCCGCAGCGGCAAAGGCGGCAACCATCGCCGTTGGATGCGCGATCAGCAGGGCGCCCGGCGTCACGACGACGAGTACCGTAATCGCTCGCAGCACCGCGTCGTCCTGAATGGCCGGGTTGGCGCTCTTGGCACTGAAGAACCACACGAGGCCAGCGACCATCAGTACAACCGGGACGTAGTACGCGGCAAGCTGCTCGATCAGTTCCTGCCGTTTTGTCTTGGCGGATTCGGCCTCGCGGATGAGTTGCTCAACCTTGCCGATCGTTGTGTCGCCAGCGACGGCGGTGACCTCGATATCAATCTGGCCGGTCAGGTTGGTCGTGCCAGCGTAGACTTCGGTTCCGGGCTGGGCCTCGACGGGGACTGCTTCGCCGGTCAGCGAGGCCTGGTTGATGTCGCTCGTGCCGGCAACAATCCGGCCGTCGGCCGGGAGGTTTTCGCCCGGCCGGACACGGACGATCTGGCCGACGCTAACCTGGCTGAGCTGGACATCATTTTCGTTGCCGTCGCCGTCAATGATCCGGGCGGTGTCCGGGGTCAGGTCGATAAGGTCACGAATCGCCCGCTGGGCTCCCCAAGCCGTACGGCTAAGAACAAGGTTCGTCAGCCAGAGGAAGAGGGCAAGAAAGCCAGCGGCGAGGTAAGCCGAAGCGGCGATGGCGGCAACGACGGCGATACTGGCCAATGAGTAGCTTGACGGCCGGCCTTCAAGGATTTCATCCCACGCCCCCTTGAGCAGAGGGATCGCAAGGACAACCGCACCGACAAATGCGGGAACCTGGGCAACCTGCTCATGGACGCCAAGCCACGCGGAAATCGCGCTTGTCGCCAGCAGAACGCCGCCTGCGAGCGCGATGAAGAAACGGACTTCCAGACGCCGTACGTCGTTCGACCCTGATTCCTGGATAGATGCATCCTGAGGTTGAACGCCGGCCACGCTCATTTCGGACATGGTGCTCTCCGCAAAAGCTTCACGGGGCAGAGGTCTCAGACTTGAGAAGTGTGGCAACCAAGTTGCCGACAGACAGGTGTACGGAACACCACCACGCTCCCTGAGCGCGGTGTGTCCGGGCATGATACGGCATCTTCCGGGACCGGGTTCGCGCCGATCGGCCTATTCGTGCCGGAATCCCCCAATCCTCTCGCAATCCCGCGAAATTCTTCCCGGAAAACCTGCCCCTGAAATCTTTTCAGGAGTCCTCCCGGAACTTCCCCGAAATCGGGGCCGGCGAGGAGAACCGGCCGAACGCGACGGGACGGCCACTTGCTGAGAGTCGCCCGGCCCGGTTCAATGCAACGGCTCCGACGCGCGAAAGCGGAGATCTTGTCGTTTCCTTTCAGGTGGGTGCTCAGGATGCTGCACCTTGTGCGAGTGATACGTTTATGAAGAAAATCACAATACTTGGCACCGGGCAGATGGGGCTGGTGCTGGCCGATGCCTTGGTCGCCCGCGGTGTTGAAGACGTTGTGATCTGGGGAGCGTTTGCCGAGTCGGTCAGCAATCTGGAGCAGACGCGAGCCTCGCCTCGCCTGCCCGGCTTCGTGCTCCCGGCGGGGGTGAGTGTTACCGGCGACGGGCCAAAGGCACTCGCCGGATGTGATGCAGTGGTCAATGCGATTCCGGCGCAATTCATTCGATCCGTCTGGCATCGTTTTGGGGAACACTTGGCCGATGATGTGCCTGTCATATGCGTCTCAAAAGGGATCGAGGTCGAAACGCTGGAAGCGCCGATGCAGGTGCTCGCCGAGGTCAACGGACGCGGCCGTGCGGAACAGGGGTTTTGCGTGCTGTCCGGGCCGACGATTGCTGCCGAGCTTGCCCGCCGCCAGCCGGCGACCATGCTCGCCGCGTCGACCGATGCCGCGCTCGCTCGGCAAGTGCAGGACCTGTTTGATGTGCCGTGGCTGCGGGTGTACACGAGTGACGACCCGACGGGGGTGGAGCTTGCCGGAGCAGTCAAGAACGTGATCGCCTTGGCGGCCGGCATGGTCGACGGTCTTGAGCTGGGAAACAATGCCAAGTCGGCGCTGCTCGCCCGGGGGCTGGCGGAGATCGTGCGGCTCGGCATGGCGATGGGCGCGCGGCAGGACACGTTCTTCGGCGTCGCCGGGGTGGGGGACTTGGCGACCACATGCTTCAGCCCGGAAGGTCGCAACCGGCGGTGCGGCGAGGCAATCGGCCGCGGAGCGACGCTCGACGAGGCGCTCGCCACAATCACCAGTGTCGTTGAAGGCGTTGAAACGACCCGCGCGATCGTCCGGCTGGCGGAGCGTTATCACGTCGAACTGCCGATCGTCCAGGCCGTGCACGCAATCCTTTTCAAATCGCTGTCGCCCCGTACCGCCATCAAACAACTTATGCAGCGCACGCAGAAGCCTGAGCGCATCGGGTGAATCATGTGGGGGTGGTGGTTGAAAGAAAAAGGCGTCCGGATGGACGCCTTTGCTCCTGCGTTTCGATGGTTAGCCGCCGCCCTGCGTCGGATCGGGACCCTGCGGCGGATCAGGTCGGTCTTCCGGCGGCGGGGGCGGAGCCGCCAGATCTTCCTGTGGGACGCCGCCATCCGTGCCATCGCCACAGCCGGCAAGAATGACCACCGCAAGTGCGGTCGCCAGCATGCCAAGCATCATCAGTAGTACTCGGTTCATGGGTTCACCTCAGAATTCTGGACCAAGAAAGGGAGTGTACGTCGCTGGCCGCCGTGCTCCGTCAGCGACCCGTACATCATAGAAGCCATCTATTGAAAAGGGCCTTGATGGCCCGGTCAAGTCCCGGCATCTTTCTGCATCGTACGATCCGCTAGCCGGCGGATCTTCGGTTGTCAGCGCGAAAACCCCGCTGCGCCGCAGTCGGGCTCAGCGGGGTGGAGGGGAGAAAGAAAAAAAACCAGTTCATATGGGCCTCGGCACAAATTACGGGGCTGCTTCAAAAAAGTTCCAGCATTTTTTCATGTCGCCAAGAACACCCCGGGGTCTCCGAAAAGTTTGCCTGCCAGGCGAGGCCTGTTTCCGGCTGCTTCGTCCGGGATCCGGATTGGTGGCGCCTCATGCCCCGAATAAATGCGATTGACCTGTCAGGACCCTTCCCGCTTCCGTGTGGAAGGATAAATGGTCGGAGCAGATAAGGTGGTTCTCCTCGCGGGTAGAACAATCTTCCCCACGGATCAGACAGTCTTCCGCATGGATGACCGTCGGTACCCCGGGGCGGTCTCCGGGGTATCCCGCTCCGGGGGTCACTCCGGGCGGGCGGTTTCGAGTCGGATCGCCTGGCCCTGGCGCATGGTCTGCAGAAGACTGGTGAGCCGCTCGGCCTGCTGGCTGGACTGGTGGCGTTTGAGCACCCATTGCCGGGCGGTTGAAGTGATTCTCGGCGCGGGATCGTCGTATCGCAGGACCGTCCGGATGCTCTGCGCCCAGTCCGCCGGGTCGTCCGCATCGACCACCAGTGCTGTGTGATCCGGTACGACGTAATCGAGGTACGGGTCGTCGGCTGAGACCACCGGGATCTCGTGCGCCATGACGTCCAGCGTCAGCGAGCGGACGTCGCCGAACCGCTCCGGCATGACCAGACCGTGGCACTGCACGAGAAGCGAGCGGTGGTGGGCCGCGTCGGGAAAGCTTGAGATGTGCTCGAGCAGGTTCAGCCGCTCCGCCTGCCGCCAGATGTCGTGTTCGTGCGGGCCGCGGAGCTCAAGAAACAGTTCCACCTGCTCCAATTCGCGAACCACCCGGCTCAGGCCGGTCAGCAGCGACCGGTAAGCCGCCATGTCCCGGCCGGTGCCGATGATGCCGAGCCCGGACACCTCTGCGCTGTGTTCGACGGCCAGATCGTCACCGGCCGAGGCGACCCCGAACGGAACCACGCCGACCATGTCCGCGTTCACATGCTCGCGCAG
>SLJD01000144.1 GCA_007135295.1 Phycisphaerales bacterium | reverse complement strand
TGCGGAAGATCGTCACGTCGTCGAGCGTGCGATCGGCGATGGCCGTTTCGAAGGTTCGGACCGCATCTTCCGCCGACACGGACATCGCCTGGAGTTGCGAAGCGGAGGCAAACGCCGGCTCGTTGTTGCCGAACACCACGCCGGAGACCGTATACGGCGAGACATCGGCCACCCACGGCTGCGATGGGTCGTCGCGCGTGAACTCGATGGTCTCATTCAAACCGTTGGCATCGGTAAACTTCAGCGTCGCGCCGGTCTCACTTTCAGAGACGAGGACGATCTGCGCCGGCGTTTCGTCCAAACTCCCGATCGCGACAAACGAAGCGCCCGAGACGGCAAGCAGCCCCGTCGCAGCGACGATCAACGTCGTCTGTTTCATGATGTGTCCTTCCCGGCCCCCTTCCCGAGTTCCAGCAACAAAGGGGGGGCTTTCCCCTCCGTCGCTGCGGAATGCGTTGATGTGGGCTCTGATATGTGCCCCGATCATGCCGCAGTCAATCCGTTGGTCTCGTCTCAGTAGATGGACGGATTCAAAGCCATTGTAGCGAAACAATCTTTCTGTGGCGGGGAAAAACAACTTGTGCCCCGGCTTTCTCTGGACCGCCGCGCCTCATCGCGTGGAACAGGGCGAATCCTCGCCACGACAAGCGGGGACCGTCTGATCAGCCCGATCGGGGTGATGTGGCGGCGGCCTTTTTCGGCGGCAGTGGTCTGGCGAAGCGCTGATCGCGCCCCGCGTAGTCCTTGCGCCTGGCGACCTTGTGATTGATCCATTCGACGACCGCCGCGTACCCCATGCTCGGCCGATCATCGTCAAGGTACTCGCGGACGATGTAGAGCACGCGGAACCCGTTGCGGAGTTGAAATGTCAGCGTCGGATCGATGATCTCGCCGCGCACCACGCGATCGACGTAGGCCTCGGGCGAGAGCAGGTGCGAATAGACGCTGTAGTTGCGAAGCCGGGCGCCGGCCCGGATCCGCCGCAGCCGAAGCCGCCGGGCCAGGTCACGTCGCGCACGGTAGATCAGCTTGCCGATGCCCTCGCCGCGGCGTTTGGGGTGGGTCATCACTTCTGCGCCGTAGAGCGTGCGGCCGCGTGGGTTGTGATTGGTGAACAGGTAGTTGCCGGTCAGTTCCTGATAGTTGTGATACAGGTTGTAGTCGTCCCACTGGATGATCAGACTCGCCGCCATGCCGACGACTTCATCGGTCCGGGTGTCGACCGCGACAAGCTGGCCTTCCGGAAAGACGCGCCGGTGCGAGGCGAGTTGCTCGTGCGTCCACGGCTCATCGTCGGGATAGACCCGGCGGCTCATCTCAGCGATGGCGGGAAAGTCGCGCGGCTCGGTGTTGCGGACTTCAATGTGCGGATTGCGCTTCTTGGCCATGCCGGTCGGCCCGGAGTTGCCTGAGAGTAGAGATGATGAGCGAGACGAGTGGGGCAGTGGTGCGGTGCGAGCCGTGCGTGAAAGCCGGTTTCGATCAGGTCCCGACGCGGTAGCGGCGTGTCAGGCAATCAGGATTGACCGCGCCGGCGCCGGTTGGGACGATGGACGTCATCGTACCCGACGGGGCGCGACTGATCCTGCGGCGATCGGCGTCGGGGATGTCTATAGTGTGGGTCGCCGCCACCCGCTGCCGGCAGGAGATCCCCCATGATCATTGACGCGCATACGCACCTCAACAATTACGAAGAGGACCGCCCCACGCCGCTCGAATCACGGCTCGATGCGCTGCGGGAGCAGATGGTGGAGAACGCCGTCGATCATGCGGTCATTCTCACGTCATACAAGGTCAACGAACACCGGCCGTCAACCCGGCAGGTCGTCGACCTCATTCGCGACATCCCGAACCTGCACTGTGTGGCCGGCATCAGCATCATGAACTACAAGGAGCGCGATCTGCGCGAATTGAGCGACCTGCTCGCGGCTGACGAGGTGCGCGGCCTGAAACTGTACCCGGGATACGAGCCGTTCTATCCGTACGACTCGCGGTGCAAGGTGATCTACGACCTTGCCGCGGAGTACGACGTGCCGGTCATGATCCACACCGGCGACACGTACAGCCCGACCGCGAAGATCCGCTTCGCCCATCCGCTGCACATTGATGATGTGGCAGTGGACAATCCCGACGTGCGGTTCGTCATCTGCCACATCGGCAACCCGTGGATCCGCGACTGCATGGAAGTCGTCTACAAGAACGACAACACGTGCGCGGATGTCTCCGGCCTTGTCGTCGGCGACTTTGAGGACAACTTTGAGAAGTACATGCTCCAGCAGGTCCGCGAGATGATCCTCTACGCTGGCGAGCCGCGGTATCTGCTGTACGGGACGGACTGGCCGATCTGCGAAATGCCTTCGTACCTGCGTTTCGTCCGCAGTC
Organism: Phycisphaerales bacterium; assembly: GCA_007135295.1. Lineage (GTDB taxonomy): Bacteria > Planctomycetota > Phycisphaerae > Phycisphaerales > SM1A02 > SLJD01. The sequence goes on along the minus strand of SLJD01000144.1, from coordinate 1,859 downwards.
TCGACCTTCCGGAGCGGGATCTGGAGATGATCCTGTGGCGCAACGCGGCGGAATTGTTCCGCATCGACGTGCCCGAGCCGGCGCAGGTCAGCCCGCCGCAGCAGGAAGCCCGGGCCGGCTGAGGGGGCCGGACAGGCCGGGCGCAACCATCCGCGAGGCGGATTCAGATTGAGAATTCTCGCATCCCGCCCGCTTTCCTGCAGGTATCCTGTAGGAGCAGATGGTGCAGCGGCATGGCAAGCGACAAACGCCGCTGCCCCCACTTCGGTTGGGAAGGCCAGACACTGGAATCGAGAAGAAAGGACCACGCCATGACCAGGCATGTCTTGACAGCCGCAGCGGTCGGGCTGGTGGCGGCAGCGTTCGCTGCGCCGGTTTCGGCGGATCAGCCGTTTCAGGAACTCGCCACCGAGCGGATCGTCGACGGGCTCGAGTTGCCGCTGTTCGTCACCCAGGCGCCGGGTGACAATGAACGGCTGTTCATCATCGAGAAGCCCGGCCGCATCCTGATTTACAACCTCGAAGATGAATCGCTCAACGACGAGCCGTTCATGGACATCACCGGACTTGTCGGCGGCGGGACGACCTTCCACGCTGAACGCGGGCTTCTCGGCCTGGCGTTTCACCCGGATTACCAGACCAACGGCTATTTCTACGTCAACTACACGAACAATGCATCGGATACCGTTGTCCGGCGATACCAGGTCGATCCCGAAGATCCCGACTCAGCGGACCTCTCCACGCCGCTGCAGTTGCTGACCGTCGAGCAGCCATTCGGCAATCACAACGCCGGGTGGATGGATTTCGGCCCGGACGGGTACCTCTATATCGCGACAGGCGACGGCGGCTCGGCCGGCGATCCGCAGAACAACTCCCAGGACACATCGAACCTGCACGGCAACATGCTGCGCATCGATGTTGACAGCATGGATCCTGATCTCAATTACGCCGTCCCGGACGACAACCCTTACATCGGTGACCCGGACGTCAAGGACGAGATCTGGGCGTACGGCCTGCGCAATCCGTGGCGCAATTCATTTGACCGGGAGAGCGGCGATCTATACATCGCCGACGTCGGGCAGGCTGAGTGGGAAGAAGTCAACGTTCAACCCGCTTCCAGTCCCGGCGGAGAGAATTACGGCTGGCGTTGTTATGAAGGATACGAGGAGTTCAACCTCGCGGGATGCCCGCCGGCCGACGAACTCGACTTTCCAGTGTATGTCTACCCGATCGCGGGTCTGGGTCACTGCGCGATCGTCGGCGGGTACGTCTATCGCGGCTGCGCCATGCCTGATCTGCATGGATGGTACATCTTCGGTGACTTCTGTTCCGCCAACGTCTGGGCGTTCAACTGGGAAGGCGACGACATTGACCCGGACGAAGTCATCAATCTGACAGATCAGATCTCACCGACCGTTGACGGTCACGCTGTGACGTGGATCACCTCCTTCGGGGAGGACAACGAGGGCGAGGTATACATCGTCAGCAACGAGGGGGCGATCTTCCGGATCATCCCGGCGGACGGCGATCCCCAGCCATGCCCTGACTGCCCGGGGGATCTGACCGGTGACGGCATGGTCGGCGGCGCGGACCTGGGCGTGCTCCTCAGCGAGTGGGGCGACTGCCTCGATCCCGATGACTGCCCGGCGGATCTCGACGGCGATGGTGCGGTCGGCGGGGCGGATCTGGGCATCCTGCTCAGCGCATGGGGGGAATGCTGACCCCTGACAGAAAGAAAACGCCACGCGAAAACCGCCCCTCCGGGCGGTTTTTTTGTAGGCACATCTCCTTGATCCTGATACGCTTATAAGGAAGGCATCCGCCCTGTCGGCGCGTGATGCGCGGGAGGCGGAATCGTG
>SLJD01000326.1 GCA_007135295.1 Phycisphaerales bacterium | reverse complement strand
CACCTGGATCATTGTGATCTGCGTCGGCGTATTCATTCTCGACACGTTCCTGCCGACTCGCCTCGTGGAGATGGCGTTCCACGGCGAGGACGGCATCACCCGGATGCCGGCAACTGCCCACGTCGACGACAGCGAGTTCCACGAAGCGACGACGCCGGAGGGGCGACCGTTCATCGGGTACGAGGTGCGCGATCCGGATACGGGCGAACGGCTCGGACTTCAGGAAGTCCAGCCCATGCGGTTCATCGAGAGCTTCCTGCACTTTTCCACGTACCGCGGATTTCTCAAGGTCGAGTTCTGGCGGCTGATCGGCTTTCAGTTCCTGCACTCGCATTACATGATGATGCACCTCGTGTTCAACATGCTGGCCCTGTTCTTCTTCGGGCCGCTCGTTGAACGGCATCTCGGCGGCAAGCGGTTCCTCGCGTTCTATCTGTTGTGCGGGATTTTCGGGGCGCTGTTGTACGTGGCGCTGAACCTCGGCGGGTACTTTGCCGGCCCGAGTCTCAATCTGCCGGGCCTGCTCGACAATGATCTGACCACGCCGCTCATCGGCGCCTCGGCCGGAGTGTTCGGCGTACTGATGGCCGGGGCCTTCCTTGCCCCGAACGCGACCGTGCTCCTCTTTTTCTTCCTGCCCATGCGGATGGCGACGCTGGCCTATGGGTTGGTCGCCATATCCATACTGTTCCTGATGATGGACTCGCCAAATGCCGGCGGTCATGCAGGGCACCTCGGCGGGGCGCTGGCGGGCTTCTACTTCATCCGGAACCCCCACCATCTGCACGGATTCTTTGATTTTCTCGGCCGGGCAGACCCGACATCGCATCATTACCGCAAGGGGCGTGGCAAGGGCGGCAGTGGACGTTCGCCGAGTGACCGGGAAATTGACCGAATTCTCGACAAGATCAATCAACACGGTGTGCACAGCTTGTCTGAGCGCGAAAAGCGACTGCTTCAGCAGGCATCCCGGGAGGATCGGGCCTGACCGGCCGCTGTCCGCCATGACTTCCGCCTTGCGTTTCGAAATTGACCAGCGTTGCCATTCCACCGGCGCCCGGGCCGGGCGCGTGCATACGGTCCATGGGACTTTCGACACGCCGGCGTTCATGCCCGTCGGGACAAGGGGAACGATTAAGGGGCTGACACCCGATCAGATCGAGGCGACCGGCACCCAGATTCTGCTCAACAACGCCTACCACCTCATGCTCCGGCCGGGGGCCGACCTCGTTGGCCGACGGGGCGGCGTGCACGAGTTCATGCGATGGCATCGGCCGATTCTGACGGATTCCGGTGGCTACCAGGCATTCTCGATGGCGGATATCAACGACATCGACGACGACGGGGTGACATTCCGATCAATCATTGACGGGGCGCGGATCCGCCTGACGCCGGAGCGGGCGATTGAGGTCCAGAACGAACTCGGAGCGGACATCATTATGGCGTTCGATGACTGTCCGCCAAGCGTTGACTCGGCCAACGACCCGGCCGCCCGCAACGGTCCTGCCCGGCGGATTCCGCCGATCCGGTCTAAGCGAAAGGAAGGCGATCATGCGGTCCGCCGCCGGCTCGCTCATGAGCGGACGGTCCGGTGGCTTCAACGGTGCCGGGCCGCCCATCGCCGGCCGGCTGAACAGTCGCTGTTCGGGATCGTGCAGGGTGGTCTTGACCTGGAGTTGCGGGCCGAAGCTGTCGAAGCGATCTGCAACATAGAGTTGCCGGGCTACGCGATCGGCGGCGTGGCGGTGGGAGAGGGGCCGGATCTCATCGGCCGCGTGGTGGAATTCACCGCCCCTCGGATGCCGGCTGACAAGCCGAGGTACCTCATGGGCGTGGGGTATGAGCGTGACATCGTCCGGGCGGTCCGGGCCGGGGTGGATATGTTCGACTGCGTCCTGCCGACGCGGAACGGACGCAGCGCCACAGCGTTCACGCGGTACGGGCGGCTGCAGTTACGAAACGCGTCACATCGTGAGGATGATTCAGTGCTGGAAGCCGGGTGCCCATGCTATACTTGCGTCAACGGCTTCAGCCGAGCGTACCTTCGGCACCTGTTTCTGGCGGGCGAGATGCTGGGGCCGATCCTCGTGAGTCTGCACAACATTCAGCACTTCCAGCGTCTGATGCTGGACATCCGGCGGGCAATCCGCGAAGATGCGTGGTCTTGGCTGATGTCGGCATGGCCGGTCACCTCACCGGATAGCGAGTCCGGTCAGCTGGATGCCGGTTCGCCGACGACGCCGTAGCGGAGGCGGATTTGCCGGGTAAGTTGTGGGGCTTGACGCCGAACAATTTCCAACTTCTCCTCGTAGATTGCACCATGTTCCACACACTTGTTTCGAAATCCCTGTTGCTTCTGGCCAACGACGAGGTGCCGCTGGCATCCCGAAACGAAGGCAATGACGTCACCGGGGACCCCACCGGTGCTTCCGGGGGAGGCATGGACGGCGGCGGCGGATGGCTCCTCATCATGCTCGTCCTGCTCATGATGGCCCTGTTCATCCCGTCGATCATCGCAAACCGTCGCGAGAAGAAGAAGCGGGAGGAAATGCTCAGTTCGATTCGCAAGCACGACCGCGTCCAGACGATCGGCGGCGTGATCGGGTCGGTCGTCGAGGTCAAGCCCAACACGGTCGTCCTGAAGGTCGACGAGTCATCCAATACGCGCATGACCTTTTCCCGCACCGCGATTCAACAGGTGCTCACCGAGAATCCTGATAAAGATGCAGAGAAGGATTCCGGAAAAGAGAAAGAGAAGGAAGAGTCCGCTGAACTCGCCCAATGACATGACGCCAGAACCGGTCGGTTGACGCGGGATCCGGATCCGACCATGACCTTCGGAAGTCACTGCACATGAAACAGATCGGCTGGAAGATTTTACTTGTCGTCCTGCTCCTGGTGATCTTCGGCGTGATGATCTATCCGCCCCAGGACCGCATTCGACTGGGGACGGATCTGCGGGGCGGGGTAAGTCTCGTCTACCAGTTGGACATTGCGCCCGAGCAGGACCGCGACCACGTCATTACGCAGGTCATCAACGTTCTCAACGAGCGTATCAACCCGACCGGTGTGTTGGACATCACGATCCGCCGCCAGGGTTTAGAGCGCATTGAGATCGTCATGCCCCTGCCCACCGAAGAGGTGCGGCAACTGAGTGAACGGGTCGACGACCTGACCGACCAGATCGTGCAGGAAGCGAGCATCAGCGAGCGGCAGTTGGACGCGGCTCTTGAGCGGGGCGAAGCGGTGGAGGTGTTCGGTGGTGAGCCGGACAGCAATCGCCATGAATCCGTTGAGACGCTTCAGACCGCGTACAACCGTATGCAGGAGGCCGAAGCGGAATATCAGCGCGTCCAGGACGATCCTGACGTTGAGCAGGCCGACTTCAACCGGGCTGAGCGAGAATACGCCACGGCAATGATGGATCTACGGGATGCGAAGTCCCGGGTTCTGGGGATGACCCTCGACCTCAATGACGTCCGCGACCTGCTTCGCATGAGCGATGAGCCGCGGCCGGAAGTTGGCGACGATGGCCGGCCGATTCGTGATCCAGACACCGGCGAACGTGTCCTCAGGCCATCGCCCCGGGCGGTGGAAGCGGATCGGCTCAAGGCCGAGTTCCCCCGTGTGGCAGATGAGATCGATGAGTTGCTTCGTGTGTACGACGAGTACTCGGAGCAGCGTCTGGCCCTGGATGATCCCGAGGATTTGCAGCGGCTTGTGCGCGGTGCGGGGGTGCTGGAGTTCTACATCGCCGTTCAGGCGGATGAGCCCGAGGGCGTCAATGTCGATCAGATGCGCCAGCAACTCAGCGAGCAGGGGCCGGAGCATGTCGAGGCCACGACTGCTCGGTGGTTTGAGTTGCACGACCTCAGTCAGTGGTACGACACCGAAGCGGAACTCGAGTTTCTCCAGGATGACCCGGCGACGTACTTCGAAAGCCGCCGCAATATGGTCGCCGGCGAGTATGACGGCGACTATTACCTGCTGCTCTATACGACGCCCGGCAAGTCGCTCCGCCACGATACCGATCGCCGCTGGTCGATCCAGCAGGCCCGTCGAACGGCTGACGAACGTGGACTGCCGGCTGTTGCGTTCAATCTGGACGGCCCCGGCGGGCAGATGATGAGTTCGCTGACCGGTCCGCACGTCGGTCAGAACATGGCCATCACGCTCGACGGCCGGGTCTACTCCGCGCCGACGCTGCGCAGTCAGATCGGCAACCGCGGGCAGATCACCGGTGATTTCTCCGAAGCGGAT
>SLJD01000241.1 GCA_007135295.1 Phycisphaerales bacterium | reverse complement strand
GATCACTATCATGTGCGGATGAGCGACCAGGCATCCGCGGCCCCGCATGACAACGGCCACCGCACCGGCCACCGCGACGGCCACCGCGACGAACTGACGGTTCTGCACGGCAAGTTCGCCGCGTACCTCTCGTGGAGCCAGCCGTTTATCCACAACCTTGTCACCGGCCTCGGCGAGCAGAGCAAGAGCGTCGTCATCTGCAACCGGACCGAGAACACCGACCGGTTTCCGATTGATGACATCGTCCGCATGCCGACCCGCTACCTTGTCCGGCCGTCGTCGGCGCTGCTCGCCGCCGCGTACCTCGACCGGCACTGGTCGCCGGACGTCCTGCACGCCCACTTCGGGTGGTCCGGCATCCGCATGCTGCTGCTCAAGCAGTTTCTCGGCGTGCCGCTGGTGACGAGTTTCGGCGGCAAGGACGTCGGCTCGCAGATGCACATGCCGCACTTTGACCGACTGTACGAGATCCTGCTCGACGCGTCCGATCAGCTCATCTGCGTCTCCGAAGACCTCAAGCAGCAGCTTGTCCGCCACGGCGTCGACAGCGACCGGATCGAAGTCATCCGCCGCGGCACGAACCTGCGCCGGTTCGGTCTCATCGACCGCAGCGACCGCCCGGCCGACGAACCGGTCCGCCTGCTCATGGTCGGACGCCTCGTCGAAAAGAAGGGCCACCGCTACGCCTTCGAAGCGATCGCGGACCTGCTCCGCAAGGGCCATGACGTCCGGCTGACGATCGCCGGCGAGGGCGAGAGCTACCGCGAGCTCAAGCAACTGCGCAATCAGCTCGGCCTCAGCGAGCACGTCGAGTTTCTCGGCATCGTCGATCACGAGACCGTCCGCGAGCGCATGGAGAACGCCGACATCTTCCTGCACTGCTCGGTCACCACCGAGGAAGGCGACTGCGAGGGCATTCCCAACGTCATCGTCGAAGCCGCCGCCACCGGCCTGCCCGTCGTCGGCACGTACCACGGCGGGATCATCGAAACGATCCGGCACGACAAGACCGGCCTGCTCGTCGAGGAGCGCGACGTCGCCGGCCTCACCGCCGCGCTCGAACGTCTCGTTTCGGACCGGGCGACGCGACTCGAGATGGGCCGGGCCGCCAACGCGCTGATGCGCGAGGAATTCGACCTCGACCGGCAGATCGCCCAGCACCTGTCGATCTACCGCACGCTCGTCGAGCAGTACCGCCGCGACCGGAACGCCGGCCGCATGTTCATCCCCGGCGACTACGCGGAGATCGTCGCCAACACCCTGCACCCCCGCGCGAGCCGCAAGGACTTTTCCCTCGCGGAACTCGCCGAGTGGATGATCGGCCCGCGCTGGCTCGACAAGCGCATGGTCCGCTACGAGCCGAGCTTCGTCGAGAAGCTTTACGGCCTCAAGCGGCACGTCCCCCAGCCGATCAAGTTCCCCGTCAAGATGGCGCTCGGCAACGCCATGGTCGCCGTCATCAAGCGGGTCCAGAAGCGTCGGCACAGCGACCCGAACGAACGCATCGAAGAGGTCGATGAGAAGGTTCTCAGCTACTTCCGCGAGGGGGGTGACCTTCGCGGCATCCAGGAAGACTGGAGCATCGAGGAACTCGCCGAGCACCTGCCCTGTCACGACGCGGCAACCGCCGACGGCGACACGGAAGCCCCGGCGATCCACACCACCGCCCACGCCCGCAACGGCGCGCCCCGCGCCTGACGCCGCAACGGGGATTATCCGCGGCAGGCATCGGCCACCATCCGCCGCAGGTGATCAAGCCGCGCCGGCCAGTCGTGCGCCCTGGCCAGTTCCAGCCGCTGGCGTCGATCGGTCGAATCCGCGACCGCCGCGTTCACCGCGTCCACCCACGCATCCGGGTCAGCCGCCGTGCGGATCGCCCACTGCGGCCCCGCGTCACGAAGGTTCGGCAGGTCCGTCGCCACCACCGCCAGACCGCCGGCGAGGTACTCCCAGAGTTTGAGCGGCAGACTGCCGCGCGTGTGCTCGTTGTCCAGAAACGGGATCAATCCGACATCGCTGTGCCGGTAATACGCGGCCAGGTCACGCTGATCGCGCGGCCCGATGTGCAGCACGTTGGGCCGGTCGAGCAGTTCCCGCATCGCCCCGGCCGGCCCGGCAATATCGCCAAGCCCGATGGGCCCGATCAGAACGAGCTGCGCGTTCGGCAGCCGATCCGCCAGATGCGCCAGTACGTCGACATCCAGCCGGTACGCCGCGAGATTGCCCGCGTAGATCAGACGCGGCCGGGGCAGGCCGGCCAGTTCACCCGGCTCGGCCAGCGGATCGTCAACCGCCGGGGCGAACAGGTCGACGTCGGCGACGTTCAGCGACAGCGCCACGTCGTCACGCTGCGCCCGGAGACGCTCGGCCAGTTCCGCGCTCGTTGCAAGAACCAGATCCGCTTGGGCGAGCATCGCCGTCTCAGCAGCGTCAATGCGCGCCCGGTCGACGCCCGGGTTTGCCGCGTAGTGATCCACACACTGATACACGAGCGACCGGCCCGGCAATTGGCGCGCGATGCCGAAGTGCGTCGGCAGGAATGACCAGATCACCGGCCCCTGCGAACCGGCCATGCCGCACTGCCGCATCGCCCGGCGGATCGTCGCGGCGACCCACCGGTCGGACCACCGTTGCAATGCCGGTCCCGCGCCGGGAATCGCCAATGGCGAAAGCACGGCGAGATTCGGCAGGTCCGCCAGCGGATGCTGCACGCCGCGCCCCGCGTCCCGCACGCGGCTGAGCACGCGCCGCACATCATGCGCCGACCGGCCGGACGGCGGCCGCAGACCCGTCGACTCGACGAAAAGCACCCGGTGCCCCGCCCCGGCCAGATGCCGGGCGAGATGGTGGACGTTGACCGGCGTCGGCGTCTGCCAGCACGCGCTGGCGAGCAGGACGATCGGCACGGACGGATCGAGCGGTCCGGATTCCTGCCGCGAAGATGAACGGGTCGAATCATTCATGCGCTGGGTCGCGTCGGCCACTCATTCCACGTCTTCGTCATCGTCGTCCGCCATGTCATCGCCCGCTTCGATCGTCGACTCATCAATCGCCAGACGCCGCGCCGCCTCGTACCGGTGTTCGAGGTACCACGCCACATCGCCCAGCCCGGCGACGCCGGTTTCATCAACGACCGCCACCACGTCCTCGTTGTACGTTCCCGGCGCGTTCGGGTTGGACGCCGTGAGCATTACCACCGTGCCGCCAAGTTGATCAAGGACCGCCCGGCGGTGTTCACGGCGAACCTTCTTCAGCGCCCGCCGATCGACGATGATCGGCGACGCGCCGCGCGCGGCGCCGCTGAGCAGCCGCAGCGCGATGTACAGCCCGGTGTCCAGATTCGGCATGGTTTCATCCGCATCGGGCAGCGCCACACTTCCCGCCGCCGCCAGCACGGGGTCGAGCAGTCCCGTCGCCTCAAGGCCCGGGCGAAGCGCCTCAAGCCCGGAATTCACCGGCAGGCGCAGCGCCGCCCGCCAGGCCATGGCGTTCGGCACCGTCGTCTTCGCGCCGACGACGGCGGCGTGGCTGAACATCGATTCACGCGTGTCGTCATCCGCCCCGCCGAGCAGGTCATCGAACAGCCGCGGCAGCGCGTAGCGGTTGATCGACCGCTTCGTAATCAGCGTCATCCGCTGACCGGCCGTCACCGTCACTTCGGGCCACGAATCTTCCATCACGCCGGCCTCGGCTCCCGCCCGCAGCACGAGTTCGCGTGGCGGGGGCGACGAGGCGGCAGGCTTCGTCTCAACGCCGGACCACTCGACGAACAGCAGGTACCGGCGGATCTGGTGATAGAACCGATTGCTGCTTGCCAGGCCGGCCATGAACCCCCGCATCTGCGCCATGGTGTACCGCATCACGACCACGTACACGAGCAGCAGACTCCACCCGTGTCCCTCGGTCAGGATCTGCCGGCCGAAGACCACGAGGATCAGCACGATCGCCACCGCCGCCGCGACATCGCTGACAAGTTGACTGTTCGGCGAGGCCATCCGGAATCCGACCTCCGCATCGAGGCAGTCCTTCATCGATCGGCTCTCGAACCGCTCGTCAAGGTCGTCCGGCGGCGTGACATCCGTGTCGCCGCGGTCCTGAAGCATCTCCTTGAGCATGCGTGAGATCTGCCCCGTCAATGTTTCGCGACGCAGCGACATCCGCGCGGCCCGTACGTTCAGGGCGTAGTGCAACGCCAGCGTCGCCGCCACGATCGCGCCCACCAGCACCGTCAGCCACAGATGGACAAAGAACAGGATCGGCACCGCGACGACGAGCACCAT
>SLJD01000224.1 GCA_007135295.1 Phycisphaerales bacterium | reverse complement strand
TTCTGGACGACGTTCAGGTGGACCTGCTGATCGAGGCAACTCAGGCTGACCGCCGTTCGGTGCTTCTGACGGCACCACGGCTGACGCTGTTCAACGGGCAGCGGGCATGGGTCGCGGTAACAACCTCGAACATATTCGTCACCGGGCTTCAGCCGGTCACCGGCGACGGGGTCGGTATCTTCCAGCCAATCACCGATGTGATTAACGAAGGCACCGTGCTCGATATTGAAGCGGTGGTCTCCGCGGATCGCCGCTATGTCACCATGACAGTTATCACCGGCGTCTCGGAAGTCACTGAAGGCCGGACCATTTCCGCGGTCGGGGCCGTCGGCGGCGGCGGGTTCGCCGGTGGTGATGCGGCGACATTCGGCAGCGAGTTCACCGCGCCGGAAGTCACCGCTTCGGTCGTGCAGACGACGGTCTCCGTCCCGGACAAGGGCACCGTGCTGCTTGGCGGCCAGCGCCTGGTCCGGGAGATCGAGGTCGAGTCCGGTGTGCCGGTGCTCTCCAAACTTCCCGTGGTCAACCGGTTCTTTACGAACCGGGTAACGGCAAAGGAAGAAGAGAGTCTGCTCATGCTGATCCGGCCGGAAATCATCATCCACCAGGAGCGTGAGGACCTGAACTTCCCCGGCCTGTCCGACCAACTCGGCGGCGGCTCGGCGTTCCACTGACCGCAGGGTGGCCTCCGGATTGCCACGACGCCCGGAGCAGCCGTGAAGAAAAGCAGGATCTACGGCAGCGGCGGCTGATCTCAGCCGCCGCTGTTTCTGCCCGGGTGGACGTCTCCACCCGGGGCTGGAGCACGACCCGGCCCGAAGAACAGGCGGGCTGGACAGGGACGGATGGGTAACGCCGGCGGCCGAAACTGTTGCCGTACTGTTGCCGGGCGTTTACCCTATCATCACCTGTGTACCTTGAGGAGAGGCAGCTATGGCCCCGGCGGCATCACGGCTACGCGTTGAAGAACATCAAGGGATTGTCCGCATCGAGTTCATCGATCGGAACATCCTGGACGAAGCCAATATCCAGCAGATCGGCGACGAGATCAGTGAGATCATCGACACGCAGCCGCAGCCGAAGCTGCTGATCAGCTTCCGCAACGTCGATCACCTCTCCTCAGCAGCCTTGGGCACGCTGATCACGATCAATCACAAGATCCGGGGCAAGGACGGGCAGTTGCGGCTGGCCGACATCGACCCGCAGATCCATGAGATCTTCGTCATCACCAAGCTCAACAAGCTGTTCCACATTCACGACAACTCGGAACATGCGCTCGAGAGCTTTTCCTGAGTCAGCGAGCGCACGAACGCGACGCTGACATGCTGCCGTCCAGGACGTCATGGGGCGATCCGATTACCACTCCGATGCGTCGCCCACGCGGTTGACGCTGCACCACGACCGTGCGCAGATCGACGATGCGCAGCATCGCCTGGCCGACTCGCTTCGGCAGGCGGGGTACGGCGAGACGGCGTGTTTCGCGGTTCGGCTCGCGGTTGAGGAAGCGCTGGCGAACGCGTTCAATCACGGTCACGCCGATGCGCCGGATGAGCCGGTTGTGTTCTCGTTCCATGTCAACGCTGATCGCGTGGAAATTGAGGTCGAGGATCAGGGGCCTGGATACTGCCCGGATGAGGTGCCCGACCCGACGGTCGATGAGAACCTCGAGAGTCTCAGCGGCCGGGGGCTTGTGCTGATGCGCGCGTACATGACGCAGGTGGACGTGATCCCGCCAGGCAACCGGGTTCGGATGGTGTACGTCGCGGGTGGGTGAGTCGAAGCCGGGCCGTCGTGATGCGGCGCCGGTGCTGAGGTATTGTGTCGTCCGGCGTGCCGTCATGATGTGCGGGGCAGCAGTTTACGACTCGCCGTCGACGCGTTCTTCGATGTCGAAGTGAATGATGGGTTGCTCGGCGGAGTCGTCGACGAGGGCGTCAATCGTGCGGATGCGGCCGTCGGGATAGATCGCGAGAAAGCTTGACAGCGGCTTGCGTTCGATACGATTGTCCTTGTCCTGCGTGGATAGCTGGACCACCGCCATGACCTTGACTGTTCCGCCCGCGATCCGCTCGATCAGGTCCGATTCGCCCTGGACCGTGACGTTGCGGAGAACGCGATCGCCTTCGTCGATGGTGATGCGGTACTCGTCGAAGTCTTCCGGCGGGCTCTGGATCTGGACGCGGACGGCATCGAGGGTGTATTCCTCGATGCGTGAGCGAGCGGTGAAGGTGATGGTGGCGCTGCGTGTTTCGAGCCAGACGTCATCGTGATCTGCCAGGGCCTGCGGCCGGCGGAGATGAGCGTTGACCGTGTACTCCTCGCCGGGCACGAGCGTACCGAGTTGCCAGGGTTCGATCGTCGCATCGATGGTGAGTTCGCGCATCGACTGCCAGAGGCGGCTGGGCATGCGGAGGGTCGCCTCGGGCGGGCTGATGGAGATCTCGCCCTGAGTCTCGATGCCGGCGAGGTTGGCACGGATCGGCACATTGACCTCGATCAGCCGGTCGATGTCGAGTTCCACGACACTGGGTTCAGCGGTCAGGATGCGCGCGCCGGTTTCGCGCAGCGGGCTGTAGTTGGCGATGAGCGATTCGAGGTCGATCGTGGCGAGGCCTTCGGTCGCCGCCGGCAGGCCGCCCCCGCCGAGTGTGAATTCGAGCGGCTGCTTGGTCAGTTCGGCTGCGTTGTCGAGGGCGAGGCGCGATCCTTCGACGGTCAGGTCGTTGAGCGATATCTCCGCCGGGCGGACGATCCAGTTGTCGGGGTCAGGGGCGAGGAACCGGACCGTCGGGGTGAGACGCCTCGTGTCACGGGTCTCGCTCGCCGCCCACAGCCACACGAGCAGCGTGATGGCGACCACCAGGATGATGTTCCAGATCTCAGTTCGCTTCCGCACCCTTGGTCTCCTTGGTCACCACGCCGGACGACTGCTGTCCGGGCAGTTTCTGCGAGGAACCGTCGGCGGGACGGAAACGCCGGGCGAGTTCGGACCACCGCCCCGTGATGGTCGAGGTGGAAGGCCGGTCGAGTTCGCGCAGCAGCACGGTCTTGAACTGATCGAGCGGGATGTCGCGGATGAGCCGGCCGTGCTTGGCGAGCGAAACGGAACCGTTCTCCTCGCTGACGACCACGACGACGGCATCGCTTTCCATCGTCAATCCGACGGCGGCACGGTGGCGTGAGCCGAGGTCGGTCGGCAGCACGCCTTCTTCGACAAGGGGGAACTGCACGCTCGCGGAAATGACACGGTCATCGCGGATGACCACCCCAAGGTCATGCAGTGGGCTGTTGGGCCAGAAGATCGACTCGAGCAGCTGGGGGGAGACCTCCGCATCGAGTCGCACGCCGCCTTCCGTCAGGCCGCGCAGGCCGACGTTCCGCTCGATGGCGATCAGGCCGCCAAACTGACCCTTGCTGAGAAAGTTGACTGCTTCGCTGACCGAGTCGGCGATGCGGTGCAGATTGGTGGTGGCTCGGCGGAAGAGGGCAGTCTGGCCGATGCGGATCATCGCCTGTCGAAGCTCGGGCTGGAAGACGACGATGAGAAGAATCGTCGCCAGGCCGAGGAATCGATTGTAAATGAAGTCAAGCCGGGCAAACGCTTCGCTTGTGCCGCTGATCACCCGCAGGCCGAGGGTGAGCACGACGAGGACGAGCAGAAAGCCTTTGATGATGCCCGCGCCGCGAGTTCCTTGAAGGAATCGGAACGCCACATAGACGCACAGCCCGATGATCGCGAGCTCGACAATGATTTCATACGGCGCGTAGCCGCGAAGATGATCAAACTGCTCGAGCATACCTGCCCATGTGGTCCGTGCGGATCATTGAAAGCATCGACGACGTACGAAGTATACCGGTGCCCGGGCGTTTCCGCTGAGCGAGTCGATGCCTGCACGGGTTGCGCGGGCAGCGTACGATGCGGGCATGTCGAGATTCACACCGGGATACAGCGTCGGCCGCCCGACCGGGCAATGCCAGGCGACGGGGCGGGCTCTTGAGCCGGGGGAAACGTATATCGCCACGCTCTGCGACGATGAGCAGACCGACGGCTTCATCCGCGTTGACGTCAGCGAGGACGCGTGGGATTCCGGGCACCGGCCGGAACGGCTGTTCAGCTACTGGAAGACCACAGTCGCGCGGCCCGATGAGCGGCGGCAGCTTTTCGTCGATGACGAGGTGCTGATGAGCATTTTTGAACAGCTCGCCGACGACGAGCGACCGCAACGGCAGGCGTTCCGCTTCGTCCTCGCCCTCGTCCTCATGCGCAAGCGGCTGCTGCG
>SLJD01000055.1 GCA_007135295.1 Phycisphaerales bacterium | reverse complement strand
TGGCGGACGCCGTCAGACGCGACGCTTTTTCGGCGGCCGGCAACCGTTGTGCGGGATCGGCGTGTGATCCTCGACCGCCGTCACCTTCAGCCCGATCGACTGCAGCGCCGTGATGGCCGACTCGCGACCGGACCCGGGGCCCTTGACTCGGACCTCGATCTCGTGCATCCCCATCCGGCGGGCCTTGGCGGCACATTTCTCTGCCGCCCGCGTCGCGGCGAACGGCGTCGCCTTCCGCGCGCCCTTGAATCCGACCGTCCCGGCCGAGTCCCAGCACAGAGTCTCGCCGTTCACGTCCGTAATCGTGATCATCGTGTTGTTGAAGGTCGCGTTGATATACGCGATGCCCTTCACCACATTGCGTCGAACTTTTTTCTTCTTGGCCATGCCTGCACAATCCTTCGTTCCAAACGGTTCCTTCTCCGAACGGCCCGATCCGCTACCGGACCACGCTCGGCAGGAACCTCACGATCCCCGGAATACCTCGGCCTGCCGGAACCTTCCAGCACTGCCGGCCTCATCCGAGCTGACGCCATGTTCTGACTGCAGCCCGAACCACACTCGGCCCGGTCTGCTGCCAGTGGATCAGCCCTTGACGCCCTTCTTGCCGGCAACGGTCTTCGCCTTGCCCTTGCGGGTGCGGGCGTTGCACTTGGTGCGTTGACCTCGTACCGGCAGGCCGCGTCGATGCCGCTCGCCCCGGTAGCACCGGATGTCGCGCAGCCGCTGAATGTTCTGCTGAACCTGGCGGCGAAGCGTGCCTTCGACGTAGAACGTGTTATCGATGTACGTGGCGATCTGACTGACCTCTTCGTCATTCAGATCCTGCGCACGCTTTTCCGGATCCACGCCCGTCTCCGACAGAATCTGATCCGAATACTTCGGACCAATCCCGTGAATGTAACGCAGCGAGTAGCGGATTTTCTTCTTGTCGGGAATGTCTACACCGGCAATACGCGGCATGATGGTGCTCCGTCTCAGCCCTGACGCTGCTTCAAACGCGGGTTCTTTTTGTTGATGATGTACCGCTTGCCACGCCGGATCACGACCTGGCAATCGGTAGTTCGCCTCTTCACGCTGCTTTGAACCTTCATGAGTTCAGTTCCTTTCGTGCCTGCTGCCCGTCGTGCCTGCTGCCCGGTTCGTCACAAACCCGCTCCGGGCCGGCCCGTCAATGTCCCGTTCAATGCCGGTAGGTGATCCGCCCCTTGGTCATGTCGTACGGGCTCACCTCGATCGTCACTCGATCACCCGGCAGAATGCGAATAAAGAACTTGCGCATCTTGCCGCTGACATACGCAAGAATCTGCTGACCGTTCTCCAGCTCGACTCGGAACCGCGCATCTGGCAGTGCCTCGACGACCTCGGCCTCAAGCGTGATCTTGTCCTCTTTCGGCATGCGCTGTTCGCTGTCCTGTTTACCGGCCGTCAGTCAGAACGTCTGCCCCGTTCCGAGTCACGGCCACCGTATGTTCCACGTGGCAGGCCAACCGCCCGTCCACGGTGACGACGGACCATCCGTCGTCGAGCACCCTCGTCTGCGGTTCGCCCAGTGTCAGCATGGGCTCCACCGCCAGAACCATCCCCGGCCGAAGCGTGAAATCCCGTTCACGCTCGAACGACGCCGAGGAGAACGCCGGCGTCTGCGGCGGCTCGTGCAGTGAGCGGCCGATCCCGTGACCGACGTACTCCTGCACCACGCCAAACCCCGGCTCCGACGCCTCGGCCTGCATCCGCCGGCCGATCTCACTCCACGCCCGTCCGGGACGCATCATTTCAATCGCGGCCGCCAGAACCCGCTGAGCACAGCGGATCATCGCGTCCGCATCCGGCGGCACCCGGCCGACCCGAATTGTCCGGGCCGCATCGCCGCACCATCCGTCCAGCCGCACCCCACAGTCTACGGTGACGACATCACCATCCTGAAGAACGCGACTGCCCGGCACGCCATGCACGACGGCCTCATTGACCGAAACGCACACGTGACCGGGAAAACCTTCGCCGGGCCTCCCATCCGCTCCGGACTGCCCGGCGTCCGCGCCGGCATATCCCTTGAACAGACTTGTGCCGCCCGACTGAATAATCACCGAGTTGGCCGCAGCGTCCACATCCAGAGCCGTCGCCCCGGGCACGCACGCCGCTTCCGCCGCATCCAGTGCCGCGTGAACAATCCGGCCGGCCCGTCGCATTGCCTCGATCTCGGCCGGCGACTTCAGTCGAATGGACTGCTGCCGCTTCGAGGCTGACACGCCGCCACCTTCGTGCTCACACGCCGCCAGACTACGGCGAGTCGAACAGTATACCGCGAAATCGCCAAAACTCAACAACTGGTTACGACTGTCCCGGCTCGAACCCACACTGCCTGACCGACCGGCTGACGCTCCGGCCGCGGCCTGCGTCCCGCTCGGCTCCGGCGGAACCCGCCGCGCGGACCCCGCCGGGTTGGCCGCTCTGGTGCGCACCGCTTCAATCACCCTCGCGGTCCGCGGAAGCGTTGCGGCCGGCCATATTCACCCGAACCGAGGAAGCCCGAGTAGTTCCGCATGAGCAGGTTCGCATCGATCCGCTGCAGCAGGTCCAGTCCCACGCTGACCGTAATGAGCAGGCCGGTCCCGCCAAGGAAGCTCGACACCATGAAGTCGATACCGAGTTCCTTCGTGACAATCGATGGAATCACCGCGATCACCGCCAGGAACCCGGCCCCGACGTATGTGATCCGCTCCATGACGGTCTCAAGGTACTCCGCCGTCCGCGGCCCCGGCCGCAATCCTGGTATGAAGCTGCCGTTGTCGCGGAGTTGGCGGGCCATGTCCTCCGGCGAGAACTGAATCTGCGTCCAGAAGTAGCTGAAGAAGAAGATCAGCGCGATCTCGAAGAAGACGTACGGGAACTCGCCTATCTGGAAGTTGTTCGCGAGAAACGTCGTCGTCTCCGCCCACCATGTGCCTTCCATGCCGCCCGCGGCCGCCCTCGAACTCATCCACCCGAAGATCGCCGACGGGAAGATCAGCAGCGAGCTGGCGAAGATGATCGGCATGACGCCGGCGTGGTTCACCCGCAGCGGCAGGTAGTGCCGCTGGCCGCCGTACACCTTCCGGCCGTCACGCGAGTGCTTGGCCTGCTGGATCGGGATCCGCCGCTGAGCCACCGTGATGAGGATTGCCCCGCTGACGATGAACACGAACGCCCCGATCAGGAAGATCAGGTGCAGCACGCCAAGGCCGCCCTGGCCCTGCTGGCTGACGTCAAAGTTGTCGTAGATCCAGAAGACCGCGCCCGGCATCTGCGAGATGATACCGGCGGTCAGAATCAGTGACACGCCGTTGCCGATGCCGTACTTGTCAATCTGCTCGCCGAGCCACATCAGGAAGATGCTGCCGGCCGTCAGCCCGGTCACGCCCGCCCCGAAGTAGAACAAGAGACCCGTTCCCACCTGGAACGCCGGGTCGACCAGCCCCTGCTGGAGCATGAATTGCATCCAGAAGTACGCTTGGATCACACACAGGCCGACGCACGTGTACCGCGTCCATTCCCGGATCTTCTGCTGGCCCTGAGCGCCTTCACGCTTCAACTCCTGCAGACGCGGCACTGTCGCCTGAAGCAACTGGAAAATAATCGCCGCCGTGATGTACGGCATGATCCCCAGGCCGAAGATCGTCGACTGACTGAACGACCCGCCGGAGAAAATCGACGCGTACCGCATCAGACTGCCGAAGCCCGTAGCTGTCTCGGCCATGCGGGCGGCGAAATCCTCCAGCGCGGACTGGTCCACGCCGGGAAGCGGAATAAAGAACCCCACCCGGTAAATGATCAGCATGGACAAGGTGAACAGCACCTTGTTCCGCAGATCCGGGATCCGAAAGATGTTGGCAAACGCCTGGAACATGGCTGGTATCGCTGAAGAGGCGGTGGGGTGATCCGGCCCGAGTCACCGGCCGGATCACCGGGAAACGGCGGTTACGACGACTTGGCCGCAGCCGCCTTCTGACGCGTCCACTTCGTGCGCGGCCGCTCGTTGACGGTGCCCCCGGCGGCTTCGATCTTCTGCCGGGCCGACGCCGAGAACTTCGCCGCGGTGACGGTGAGCTTCTTGGTCAGCTCACCTTCTCCCAGCACCTTCAGCGGCAGCGACGCATCGCGGACAATGCCGAAGTCCGCCAGCACTTCGACGGTGATCTCCGCACCGTCCGGGCACGCGGCTTCGAGTGTCTTGACGTTGACGACATGATAGTGCTGACGGAACCTCGCGTTCGAAAAACCCCGCTTGGGCATCCGCCGGATCACTGGCA
>SLJD01000330.1 GCA_007135295.1 Phycisphaerales bacterium | reverse complement strand
ACTTTCCTCGCCATGAGCTGACCGGGCTTGGCGGGGTTCGCCTGCAGGCCGAACTGCACTTCGTCGCCTTCCTCGAGTTCATCGAACGGCACGCCGTCGAGCTCGGTCGACAGGAACAGCCACGTCTGGCCCTTGTCCTCGATGATGCCGAAGTACCGGTCGCGTCGAAGTTCGCGAATGTGGCCGGTCCGCCGCTCGGACGTGTCGACGTCACTTGCCGCGTGCGCGCTGGAAGCGGATGCGTTCGGACGAGAACCGGAGCGCGGCGTGTCGTACCGCGCCTCGGTAAAGAGGTTTTCGAGGACGGGATCCGCCCGGTAGGACCGGCTGTCGATGAGCGTGTGCATGTGGACGGGCAGGGTGACTTCCTCGATCAGTGACTGGGCGGTTCGTGTCTCGCGCGTCCGGCCGTGGTCGTCTTCGTAGGTAAAGTCCCACGCCAGCAGCATGACGCGCGTGCCGAGGGCGTTGAGCTTGCGGACCAGCGGCAGGTAATCGCCGTCCCCCGCCACAAGCGCGACGACGTTGAATTTCTTGACCACAGCGAGTTCATACGCTTCGAGGGCAAGCCAGACGTCGATCCCCTTCTCGCCGCCGCTTTCGCTTCGCGGCAGGTAATGCGTGACGACGTTCTCGCGCATGAGCACATCGTCGAACGCGCGTTCGCCTTCCAGCTTGCCCTTGGCGACGGCCTCGTCGACGGTGAAGCGGCCGCGGAAATAGTGCGCGTCGACGACGTGGCAGTACCGCGGGTCGACGTTCTCCTCCCGCGCGACCTGGTGCTCGATGAACGAATGCAGGCCTCGAATCGACAGGCGGGCGCGGCGCTGGTGGTGGTAGCGGTAATAATCGCTGACGAACTGGAGAAAGCCGCCGTCATAAAACACGCCGATCTTCAGCAATCCCGATCCGTTTGACTCATGCATGGTTTCTACTCACAGATTACAAGGACAATGATGAACCACAACCGCCGCAGCCGCGATAGACCGTCAGCCGCCGGCGGCTTTGGCTCGTCAGCGTAGAAGAGAGCCGGGCATCTGGCAATCAGTCCGATCCGACCCGCCGTGCAATCGATAACACACCTCGACATGTCCCCAATTGAACGTCACGCGATCCTATAAGAAGAGACCGCCCTTCATGATGAAGAGCGGTTCACGAACTCAATGGCGATTTGATGGTCTCTGCCACACGGTCGATGCAGCAGGCACCGCGGGGTTACGGCGTCCAGTTGCTCAGCAGGACGCCGAGATCCGCCCCGCCGACTTCGCAGTCCCCGGTCAGATCCGCCGGGCAGTCGCCGCAGTCATCGCACGGCCCCCATTCGCTGAGCAGAATCCCGAGGTCCGCGCCGCCGACCACGCCGTCGCCGGTCAGGTCGCCGAGCGCAGCTTCATCAAGGTCGATCTGCCAGACGAAGAGTCCTTTCTCGCGGTCGCTGCCGAGCACGATGCCGCTCGGCAGGTACGGGTAATTGCTCCACAGGCCGTTGAAGCTCGGCTCGTCATCTTCGGGGAACGTGTCGAAAAATGCGACTTCCTCGGGATCGACCGGGTCGCTGACATCAAGCACGCGCAGGCCGCTGCGGTAATTCGCCTGAAACAGGTAGTCGCCACGCGTGAACATGTTATGCGTGATGGCGTTTGAGCCGTTCGTGTACGTGCCCTTGTCGACCGGGTTGTCCAGGTCACTGATGTCGATGATGTTCGTCGTCGTCGTCAGGCCGTAGTTGATCTCGTTGAGTTCATCGCCGACGAACAGGTACTGCCGATCGTCGGACAGCCACCCCTGGTGCGAGAACGCTGGATAGCTGTAATCCGCGACCGCGATGGTCTCGATGTTCGACTTGTCCGTCACATCGAGAATATCGACCGCCGGGTTGCCGCCGCCCGGCGTGTCGTTGGCGAAGACGAACGCGATCTCCCGGCCGGCGTAGGGGCCGTCGGTCCAGTTGACGACCTGCACATCGTGGGCGTAGCGATCATGCCACTCGCCGACGAACTGCGGATTGGCCGGCTCCTCGAGGTGATAGATGCGCAGGCCGAGCGTGGTCCAGCTTCCCCCGCCGCACCGGTAGAGATAGCCGGACTCCTCATTGATGTACACGTTGTGTGTCGCCCCGGAGCCGGAAACATCCACGGTGTTGACGAGTTCCACGCCCTCGTCATCAATGTTACTCAGATCGATGACCTGGATGCCGCCCCCGCCTTCGGTGACGACGTACAGGTGGTCGGCGTAGGTTTTCATGTCACGCCAGACGCTTTGCGGCCCGTCAACGAAAGCAACGATCTCCGGCTCAGCCGGGTCGGTGACATCGACGAATCCGGTCCCGTGCGACAGGCCGATGATCGCGTACTCCCGGCCGCTGTCGGAGACGTACCCCCAACAGTCGTTCGCGGCGGTGACGTCATCGCTGAAATGCGTGGCGGGGATCCAACTGAGCAGGCCGGCATTGTGACTCTCAAAGTCGACCGGCGGCTGACCGCCGGCCCCGCCCGCGTATCCCGGGCCTTTGTATGGATCAAGCGGGTCGCCGTGCCCGTCGTGCGCGACGGCAGACTGGACGATGACAGCGGTCAAGCCGGCGAGAATCGTCAGGCGACAGACACAACTGAATTTCATGCGAAACATCCCTCTCAATTGAAACGGCCCGGCAACGCCGAACCTTCGATCACCAACGCGCGGCCCGTTCCGCCGATGAAAAGCGGGCATCAACCGCGACGCCCGGCCGCATTGTACCACGCAGCGGTCGTGGCCATTCCTCCGATCACGCCGAAAATTTCAGCCCCAGCGAATCCAATACACCGAAGAACATATTGCATGCGCCAGCAGCATTGCACATATCCTTTCCCAGCCACTCTTGGAGCCGATCCCCGTCCCCCGACTTCAGAAGATGATCTGCCAGCTTTGCCAACTGCGCCACCTCATGATCGGAAAAATCATAAGTGTATCCATTCACGCCGTCATACTGTTCGACATATGGAATAATGTACTCCGTGCCCTCCGGAAGACTCGACCAGTCGTACTCTGCTTTGTCGGCCACGTCCTCAAGAGGCGGCAACGGTATCACCCCCCGCCTCGACGCCTCGCTCATCACCAGCAAAAAGGTGTCCAGGTTTCCCTCTTCCCTCTTCCGCCGATATGCTTCTCGAGGCGACTCATCGTCCCTCTCTTCCCAGCTAGAATGAACCAGCCAGTTCGCCAGCGCTTTCTGATCATTGCGATGATTGATCTCGGTCCATGCGCGATTCAAGGCATCGTTGTCTTCCTGACTGAGATGAGCAAAGAACTCTTCCTTCCAGTGGGTGAGCCCAAGCCACCCATACGCATCAGCGTACGGCTTCAAATAGAGAAACTGTTCAGGGAATCCTGTACTCATACTGGCAGGCATCCTGCTCTGGTGCCGTCGAGCCAGATCGTGGGCAGTTCTTTGACCGTTCGCTTCGTTCTGGCCATCCTGGCCTCCTTTCTGTGCATCCTGCACAGACACCTCATCGGCCAGATCAGGCGTTTCGGGACAGCTTCTATGAGCGTAACTGCAGTGACGCAGATCACGCCGAGAACTCTTCAGTCCATCGCGCCCTCTTTCCCCTCGTCCTCTTTCAATCGCAAATGATCGATCAATGATTGAGCTTGCTCGCGGCTACAACCGATCACGACAGGTCCTCGCTCCAACCTCTTCTCACCATATTCGCGAGGGGTCAATCGCGACACACTCCTGTCTATTGTGTCGCGATCCGTCTTTAGATCAATACTCGCACCTGCCGCAATGAGTTCATCGGCACATGCGATGCAGCACGTCCATCCAGCCGCAAGGTGCAGCGGCGTCCGCCCCATGCGATCCCTGGCATTCGGATCTGCACCCGCCTCAAGTAAAGTCGCGATCACATCGATATCTCCATGCCGCGACGCAACATGCAGAGGCGTGTCGCCATCCTTGTCATGCTGATTCACATCAAGACCACGTTCTATAAGATAATCAATAATTCGCCGATTGCCGCCACTGACTGCCGAGTGGAGGGGATAGCCAACGACATCAGGGCCTGCCAGCAGGTCGATGTCATAACTGCGCTCGAGCAGCAGGACGAGTTCGAGACTGTGCCAGCACGCGATTCCTATCCCCTCGGCCGCCTCCTCAGCACACCGATCACCGTCACACACAGCTACAAGTTTCTCGACAATGTCCGGACGCCCCCATCTGATCGCAAGTTGCAGTGGCGACCGCCCGTGCGGGTCCGTAAGTTCATAGGATGCTCCAGCAGAAAGGAGCGATTCCACGTGATCCGGCAACTCATGAATAATCGCCGACGTGAGCAGCGT
>SLJD01000175.1 GCA_007135295.1 Phycisphaerales bacterium | reverse complement strand
GGAGCGACATTCGCGGCATTGAGACGATCAGTGAGGGTGACGGCGACGAAACGCCGGACCGCGAGGAAGAGCGTGATCGTGACCGCCCGTCGGATCGTGACACTGCCCGGGATGAAGACCGAGCCGCCGACAGTGATTCCCCGGGGGTGTTCGTGCTGCCACTGCAGGGGCCGGTCGGTGAGTTCATCCGGCATGAGGAGATCCGCAAGATCGGCGAGAAGGCCGACGAATACGGCCCGGGGCAGATCATCGTGCTCAAGCTCGATACCCCCGGCGGTGCTGTTATCGAGATGCAGGAGATCAGCCGCGAACTGTTCGACCTCAAGAGCCGGCATCGTGTCATCGCGTGGGTCCGCGAGGCGATCTCCGCAGGCTGTGCGATCGCGTTTCACTGCGATGAGATCTATTTCATGACCGAGGGCAGTGCCGGGGCGATGACAGCCTTTGCCGGCGATTCGTCCTGGCAGGGTGAGGAGCTTCGACGCTGGCTGGAGACCGCCGGCGAATGGGCGGAAGCGGGCGGCCGCTCCAAGTACCTCGCGCATGCGATGATTCACCATCCAATTGAGTTGTCCTATGACAAGAACCCGGACACCGGTGAGGTGACTTTCTACAACGACCTGTCCGGTGAGTACATCCTCTCGAATGCTGATGACAACCTTGTTCTGACTTCCAGCCAGGCGATTCATACGAACTTCGCCCAAGGGATAGCTGACACGGAAGAGGATCTGGCTGAACTTCTTGACCTGCCTGAATGGCGCGAAAAGAGCGATTATGGCCGGCGAATTGCCAGCAACTGGAACCGCACCGTGGAGCGCGCCCAGCGTGAGATTCCACGGCTTGTCGCCCGGCTGGATTATGAGGGCAGCGGATCCGGGGATCAGCTTGTCGTGCTTCAGTCCCGCGTCCGAATCATTCGTGAATTGATCGCCTGGTGGCGGCGGGCTCCGAACGTGTGCTTCTATATGGGCATGCCGCCCGAAGAGGATCTCGAACGGATGCTTGCAGAACTGCGGCGGGAGATTCGGCAGTTGCGCGACCGCCGCTGAGATCGGCGACGCGCTCAACGCCGAAAACCTGATGCCGAGACAAAGAACAGGCCTCCAACTGGGGTTGGAGGCCTGTTGGTGTGTGTTCAAGGTCCGGTCAGGACTGAGCGGAGATCGGCATGGTGTCAGGACAGCGTTTCTAGAGCTCGACGTCGTAGAACTTCAGGACGGCGGGGCCGACCTCAATTTCCATTCCGTCTTCCACCGCCAGCCGCTCAACCTTGTCGCCTTTGTAATAGGTGCCGGCGGTTGACCCGAGGTCACGAATGATCAGCGTCTCGCCGTCCTGCTCAATCGAGCAGTGCTCACGTGAGACGGCTTGTGAATCAATGCGAATGTCACAACTTTCATCGCGGCCGACAAGCACTTCGGAGTTATCTCCGAGCGCAAACGCCTTGAGCAGCGAGCCGGTTCGATCGCAGACGTGGAGCTCCATCATGAAGCTGACTCCTTACTAGTACGGCATTTCCCGCCGTCACAGCCATGTCGCGGGCCTAGGCATAGTGTGGCAGCCATCGCAGTCCAAGCCAAGGCCCAAGCTCAGTCGGTGACCAAAAAGTATACGATGGATCCGGCTCAACAGTTGCCATTTATCAATTCAAGGCAAGTTGATGAAAAACAATGCTACGGTGCGATTGCTTCACGCCGGGGGATGGTCCTTTGACGAGGGGGCGGTGGGGGCGGAGTCATTGAGGAAGGCCGATAACGCGGGCGGGGCAGTGGGCTGATCCGGCGGGGGGCGATTCCCTGGTGAGGAGGGGGAAGTGTCAGGTGTGGGGGTTTCCTCGTCCTCGACGTCAACTTCATCCGGCAGGTCGGGCCTGGATGCCGTGTCGAGATACTCGGCCCAGAGCATGACGTTTCCGACATCGAGAATCGTGCTCTCCCGCAAGCGTTTACGCAGCACACGACGGCCGTCGACTTTGGTTCCCGACGATGAACCAAGGTCAACCACATACCACCGGTCTCCCGAGGGATAGATCACTGCGTGCAGCCGGGAGACGGATTGGTCGTTCAGAATCAGATCGCATTGGGTTGATCGACCGATCGTCAGCTTTTCGACTGCCAGGAGTGGTGCGAAGGCGATCGGTGTGCCATCGGCTTCAGCGACGACCAGCCGCGCCGCGGCGGAAGGGGCGTCGGAATTGCTCGCCGGGGTCGGCTCAGGAGTGTCACCGGGCGCACCGTCGATGGTGTGCTCGCCGGATTGCCGAACTTCGATGTATTCACTGCGAACACCGGCCCGGAACCAGGATTCCGGCAGGGTTGGCAGTTGAATCAGTTTGCGCAGCGGCTGCGGCTGATTGAGCCAGCAGTACAGAGAGCCGATCCGAACCCACCCGCCGTGCTCGATCTCCGTGCGGCGGACGCGACCGCTCGGGTCATGCACACCTCTTCTGGATCCGAGATCGCCGGCATACCACTTCGTGCCGTGCAGGAAAAAGATCACATGGTGACGGCTGATTGAAGGGTGGTCGACGGCCAGGTCGGAGTTGGGCGATCGGCCGACGGTCAGTCGTCGACGATCGGACAGGTCAATCTGTTCGATCAGTTCCCCACTCTGTTTGGCAATGATCAATTCAGTCAACTGGCTGCCCCTCTGACCTGGCCCATGACTTGGCCCATGACTTGGCCCACACCTTGCCCCGGAGGCCCGGACTTGGGGTCGGCGTACGCCTGCGCCGCGTCCGGACCAGCACCAGCATGCATCATAGCGAGCCGGAGTGCATGATCGTCAAGACTTTCGCCTGATGTCGCCAATTTGTGGCCACGCCGGGCAGCGGGCAGGGGCGTTTGACGGTCGGTGTGAAATCGGCGGCCGGCATTGCCGTAGAATATGGTGTGCGAGCAGGAGAGGCGTCTGTATGTCCGATCTGGTCGACATTCTGAGTGAGAATTTTCTCGTCTCCGCCCTGGCGTTCTGCTTCATCCTGAGCGTAATCATCAAGGCGACGACGACGGTGCTGACCACGCATTCGCGTGAGCGCACACGACGTGAGATAGCGGCCTACATTGCGGAGGGCTCGATCTCGCCGGAGCAGGGCGAGCGGTTGCTCAAGGCGCAGATTGACGGGAAGCCGGATCGATCGTGCTGAGGTGCGCAGTTCCCGGGCCGGTGCTTGCCTTGTTTCAGAGGCGCCCGGACTCTCACGGCACCGGCAGAATCAACTTTGGTAACGATGACGGTATCGACGGAGTCGGTTGCGTTGGTGAAGGCGGCGAGCGATCATCGGCGTCCTCCCGACCGGCGCGATTCATTTCGATCGCTACCATCGTGATCAACACCATCGCGACGAGCAGAATGACCGCGAGCACGGCATCCCGGCCGGGCTTCGATTGTCGGTCGGCGCGGTTTTCAGGCATGCGGCATCGTAGGCGATGGCTGCACACGGCGATTCCTCGTGATGTGCCGCCGCTTTGGACTCCCTCAATTGACTGCTCCCGTGCAATGGCCCGGCTCGCTGTGCCTGCGGAGGTGGTATGATCGGCTCCCGTGGCGGGTGACTGAAGACGCCTCATCGCATGCACATCGTTTGCGATTGAGATGGCACCTGCCGACGCAGAGAGGTTCTTGGCGAACGGGGAATTCACGATGCTGTATTACGCCGCCGCCTGCCAGACGGCGTTTGACTGCCCTGCAGGACGTGACGAGATTGCCGATCGCACGCGCCGGATGTGCGGGATTGCTGAGCAGACGATCCTCGGCTACGAGCCGTTTCACGACATTCGGCTGCTGGTGTTTCCGGAGTTTGCGCATGCGGCTCCGGTTTACGATTCCGTGGCGAAGCTGCGCGATCGGCTGGCGGTTCGGTTGCCCAATGAGCACACCGATGCCTACGCGCAGTTGGCCCGGAAGTATGGTTGCTACCTTCAGACCGGAACCTTCCTCGAGATTGACGATGACTGGCCTGAAGCGGTGTTCAACACAACGTTGCTGATCGGGCCGGGGGGCGTTCTTTCAAAGTACCGCAAGGTGAACCCATGGCTGCCGTGGGAACTGCACGCCTCGCCGCATGATCTTGCTGATGACGCCGGTGATCCGTTTCCCGTGGTGGAGACGGACATCGGCCGGCTCGGGGCGGCGATCTGCTATGACTGGCTGTTTCCTGAGTCGATTCGACAGCTTGCGTTCAACGGCGCAGAAGTGCTGATTCGCGTTTCAGCGTACATGGACCCATGGGGCGCCACGCCGCCGATGGACTGGTGGACGTTGTTCAACCGCGCGCGGGCGGCGGAGAACACGGCATATGTCGTCGCGGCGAATCAAG
>SLJD01000189.1 GCA_007135295.1 Phycisphaerales bacterium | reverse complement strand
TGTTCGTCACCATCATGATGATCGGCGAACTGATGGATGCTGACCTCGGCTTCAGAACAGGGGACCTGCTGGGGCGCATCGCAGCCCTCGGCATGGTCGGCGCCCTCTTCCTGGCGGTCGTGACCTATATTCTCAACCGTGTCTATCGCGATGAGTTCATCGCGGATGCTTCGGCGGCGCGCAAACCCCTGAACATGACCTGTCCGCGATGCGGTCAGGCCGCGACAATTCAGACGGGCGGGGATGCCTGCCCGGCATGCCGGCTTGAAGTCCGGGTGGTGCTTCGATGAGTAAAGCAGAACTGACAACGGCCAACCGCTGGCTCCGACGGGTCAGCATGACGGGACTGCTTGGAAGCACATCGGTCCTCGCGGGCTCGCTTGCCATCAGTATCATGACCGGTTCGCCGGCAGCCGCTGACTGGTTCGGGCCGACATCGATCGTCATTGCAATGTTCGCGATGGCGCTTTCACTGACATTCGTGCAACCGTATCCCGGCGAACCGATGTTTCGGGCAGCGTGCCTGGCCGGCATCGTGGCATGCGGGATCGGGTGGCTGCTTTTCCAGCTTGAGGTCATCGGTGACAGGCGCTCAGTGACGATACCGTTCAGCGTGCAACTGCTCCTTCTCAGTACGCACGTGGTGGTGCTCGGAACTATCGTCAATGTCCTGCTAAGCCAGTATCACCCGGTGACGTGGTACAACCTGATCCGTTATGCGACGATCGGTGGGGCGGGCGTGGCGGCGCTTCTTGGATTCGTTCAGTTCTGGCTCGGGGACATGGCAGTGGATTGGCTCTGGCCGCTGCTGTTCGTTGGCACGCTCGGCGTGATACTCGGAGCGGGGACCGTGCAGGCCGTCCACAGCCGAATGGAGAAGCGGGCCGTTCCGGACGACCAGCGCGCCCTGCCGGTGAAAGCGGCCCTTTTCTTCCACTGCCCCATCTGTGGGACCAAACAATCGCACCGCCCCGGGCCGATTCGACGGTGCATCCACTGCCGCCAAGCCATGCTGATCGAGTTGAACGAGCCGCGGTGCGAGTGCGGCTATCTGATCTACCGTCTGGCAACCTCGACCTGCCCGGAATGCGGTCGGGATTTGTCTGATCACGTTGAGCGCGGGAGGGAGAGTCAAGACCAGAGGGCCTTCCCGATCAACTCAGAGCACGATGGGGCTGGCGAAGAAACGGTGTTGGCGGCGACTCCTCCGGCGGCCTCTACGGCGGCCGCCGATTCTACTGATCGAAGTGAAACGCCTGCTGTGGATCCCGACGACAGTCGGTGACCAGATCGTGGGTGAGCAGCTCTCCCGTTTCATCGATGTGCTGGACGTCGATGCCTCGTTCGAGGAGTTCGGGAGTGATCAACCACGTCCGGTGGCAGTGCTCGGGTTTCTGCTCGGCGCACATGATGGCGATGCGGCGTCCCTCGCGGGCATGCGTTTCAAGGTCATCAAGCCCGGCTTGAAACCATGTTTTTTCGCGGATCAGCGTGTAATCGACATGACCGCCCCGCCGACATGTCGGATCATCCGGCTTGCCACCAAGCGCATCGCCATGGAACCGGTATTCAATTCCGCTGACCGGGAGCAACATTTCGAGGTTCTGCTTGCGGAATTCCGGCTGCCATCGCGAGTATGGCCTCGATCGCACATCGAGCAATGTCGTCACGTTGTGGCGGGTCAGCAGTTCGATGAACTCGTGCAGACTGCGTCGGCCGTATCCAATGGTGAAGATCGGGGCCGGTTCATGCATGGCCATCGCCACCGGATCGGATCATTCCCCGTCGCCGGGTCATCCGTTGTTTTCAGAGTGGACCGTCAATTCCACGGGGGAACCGGCGTTCACAGCGCCTTGAATGTGAAGTTGGCGCTCCCGCTGCGTTGACCAGTCGCTGATCTGAAGGTCCGGTGCGGCATCATGATCATTCACGCGTAGCAGGTTGTATTCGTTGTCCCGCTGGGCGGGGATGAACCCTGATTCTCGGATGAGCCGACAGAGCAGCGGTTCGCTGAGGCAGTACGTCGTCCCCGCGGCACTGACCACATTTTCCTCCATCATGACCGAGCCCATGTCGCTCGCTCCGCAATGGAGCGCGACCTGGCCGATGTGCGGGCCCATCGTGACCCAACTCGACCCGATGGAGTAAATGTTGTCCAGGTACAGCCGCGAGACCGCCTGCATGCGCAGGTAGTCACTCGCACCGGCCAGTCTGAGCCGGCGGCCGAACTCACGGTGTTCGCTTTTGTCGCCCGAGCCGTCCAGCTTGGCGACGACATCGCCAGGGAACGGCTCATTCAGATCGTCATCGGGATGCCGGCCCCATTCCTTCAGGCGGCCCAGGGGGGTGTTGTCCGGTTGGAAGGGCCAGGCGATGAATGCCTTGTACCGTCCGCCGCCGTCTTCTGCAAAATCCTCAATGGCCTTGTCCTGCCAGCGTCGGACGAGGTCCATGTGATGAATGCGGTCAGCGACACCTTCGATATGGCCGAACATCATCGTCGCCGAGGTGTGCATGCCGAGCTCGTGAGCGACGTACATTGTCGTCAGCCACGCTTCGGCGTCGCACTTGCCGAGGCCGATCTTCCGGCGGACGGCCGGGGCGAAGATTTCTCCACCGCCGCCGGGCAGTGAGTCGAGTCCCGCTTCACGCAGGCGCGTCATGACCCAGCGGATCTTGTCGGCGAGGGTGCTGCCGGGCGGGTCGAAGA
Source organism: Phycisphaerales bacterium (assembly GCA_007135295.1). Lineage (GTDB taxonomy): Bacteria > Planctomycetota > Phycisphaerae > Phycisphaerales > SM1A02 > SLJD01. The sequence continues at coordinate 1,665 of SLJD01000189.1, read as the reverse complement.
AGTGCACGAACTCGATGAACTCGGGTGGCGAGAAGCCGTGCACGTGCATCTTCGGAAATCGTTCCTTGATCGCGTGCAGCAAATCGAGGTACCAATCGAGCGGAAGATCCGGGTTCATGCCACCCTGCATGAGGATCTGTGTGCCGCCGATGTCGAGCAGTTCCTGAATCTTGTCCAGCAGTTCGTGGTATTCGAGGGTGTAGGCGTCATCTTCATGCCCGTCGCGCCGGAATGCGCAGAACGTGCACTTGGCGTTGCAGATGTTCGTGTAGTTGATGTTGCGGTCGATCACGTAGGTGCGGATGTGATCGCCGTGAATCGCCCGGCAGCGAAGGTCCGCCCACCGGGCAAGCGGCTGAAAGGGCATCTCCCGGTACAGCCGCATCGCCTGCTCGGCCGTCAGTCGCAGTTCCCCGTCGACCACCGCCTGCATGACCGCCGGATCCATGACGTCGGCGCCGGGCCGAACGGCCGGGGCACGGTCGAGGTCGGCAACCGGTCGCGGATCTGTCGGAAAATACTCTTGGAAATGGGGTTGGCCTGATTGGGCGGGCGACGTGGATGAAAGAGGGTGTTGCATCATGGCACCGGCGGCAGAGGTCCGCGACTGCGGGCGTCAAATGAATCTGAAACGTGCGTGACCTGCATAATACGACAAGCGAGCGGCCTGTCGAGTCGGTATCGATAGGGATTTCGACTCATTTCCCCCGGAGAAATGGCCGAAACACTCCAATTGAAGCACTGATCGCTCGATATCGGAGTCTGTATGTCGACACCGCAGGCCAGTTCGATCGGCCGGGCCTTCGCACGACTGAAGGTGGCGCTGCTCCTGTGCTGTTGGGTGGTCGGGCTGGTGGTGGCGACGCAGACCGTGGTCTGGTCCCTGATCACTTATACGGACCTGCGGTTCGAATCACCGCCCGACACTGACCGCGGTCCTTCCGTTATCCAGCAGGATAACCTAGGTGCGCAGTCACCCGCAGAGATGCGGCGGCAGGCCAGGGAGGCCGACGACGGTCAAGGGGCGGAGGGGCGCGGCAGCAATGGCGAAATCTCTTTGAATGAGCCGCCCACGGCTGAAGCTGACCAGCCCGCCAGTGACGAAAACGCTCTCGATGAAAAAGTCGCCAACCATCTCAGTGATGCTGACCGCCGGCTTGCCGGACTTGTTCACGTGACCGGTCTGCTCGGCATGATTGCTCTGCTCGGAATTATGCCGCTGGCTGGCCTTGGCGTTCTGCTCGGAATCGGGGCGGCCACGCCGGGGGTGGAACGCGCGGTCAATTCTTTCATTGCAGCGATGGTGCTGACCGTGATCGTCCTGCCGCTTGGCACGGTCCTTGATGCGCCTTGGCTGATCGGGTCCATGCCCAGTTACGAGACAATGACCACCGCCGTCGACCAGGCGCGCGGTGACGGGCCCGGCGCCGCTGTCATGGACCAAGCTGACGAGGCTGGAGCGGGTGTGCTGTTCTACGGGCGGTTTCTCGGCCTGCCGCTCGTAGTCATCGTAGCGCTGGCGTATATCGGCCTCCAGTTCAGTTCAGGCATTGAAGCCGGGCTTTTCGCCCGGGATCTGTACGCGCCGGATCCGGAACTTGAACGCGAGATCTCGAAAATCAAGCCGGGAAGTCTTCATGGCGGCGGCGCCTCAGTCGGGGCGTT
>SLJD01000043.1 GCA_007135295.1 Phycisphaerales bacterium | reverse complement strand
GCCGGGGGCGTGGCGGCTCGCAGTTCTTCCGTGGCCTGCCGGACGTGTTCGATCCCCAGGTGAGCGTCGCTCCTGTCGGCGACGCCCGCCCCCTCGGGCGCGCGAAGCGGCAGGCGGACGACAAACCGCGCCCCGCCGAGATCCCCGTCGTCCAGCGAGATCCGCCCGCCGTGCAGTTCGGTGAACTCGCGCACGATGGACAACCCCAGCCCCGTGCCGCCGACCTTTCGCGTCGCCCCGCCTTCAACCTGTCGGAAGCGATCGAAGACCGCCTCGTGCAGATGATCGGGAATGCCCGGTCCCGAATCCTCAATGGTGAACACGGCCTGCTCGCCCTCCGCCGCGAGCGAGCAGCGAATCGACCCGCCGGTCGGCGTGAACTTGAAGGCGTTGGACAACAGGTTCAGAACGATGCGCTGCACTTTGTCCGCATCGGCTTCGGCCGGCAGCGTCTGCGGCGTTTGCACGTCATACGTGACCTCCCGGTCGCCGGCGAGCAACTCGAAGTTTGACGTCATGGCGCGCACCACGTGGGCAAGGTCGAGACGGGCGTAGTCCGGCTTCATGCCGCTCGCTTCGAGCCGGGCCAGATCCAGAAGGTTGTTGACCTGCTTGAGAAGCAGGGTGGCGTTGCGTTCGACGAGCGAGAGTCCCTCGCGAAGGTTCGGGTCGAGGTCGTCGCTTGCCAGTTGCTGCCGCACCGGCCCGAGGATCAGCGTCAGCGGCGTGCGGAGTTCGTGGCTGACGTTGGCGAAGAATTCGCTCTTGAGCCGGTCGAGTTCCTTGAGCTGTTCGTGAGCCTCGCGCAATTGCTCGGTCTTGCGGGCGACCTCGGCCTCGGCCTGCTTCTTCTCGGTGATGTTGCGTCCCTCGGCAACGATCCAGAGCCGGCCCGCCTGATCACGCGTCGGGTTCAGGGAGAAGTCGATCATGATCGTCTCCCGCCCGCCGAGCTCGCCGTAGATTTCCACCTCCCGCCGAAGAAACCGGTTCTCCCGGATCACCGTCAGGCAGTCCTGGCGGCACTGCTCTGATGTCTCCGGCGAAACCTGCCACCAGTGGGCTTCCCAGAACGGCTTGCCGAGCGTTTCTTCCGCCGTGATTCCCGCGCCCTCCAGCGCGGGCTTGTTCGCTTCAACCAATCTCCCGTCCCCATCGAGCAGGGCGGCGAACTGGTACATCTCATCAACGATGATCCGCGCATGCTGCTCGCGCAGCCGCTCAGCCGACGCCTCCCGGGCCTCGTACTCAGCGAGTTTCTCTCACAGACTCTGAACCTCTTCGACGAGCGTCGCGCGATCGCCGACATTCTCTGAACTGTTCATTTCTGTCTCATGACATAGTCAGCGCCCTGGCCGCCGCTGCCGGCCGGCGCCCCTGGATCATGGTTGACGGCACCATCGACGATGCCCTTTCGACGCAGCCCGAGTTGAAAACGTGATCCTCCAGCCTGCCATGATAATCGGCGGGCAGGGCGTCTCGAAGGAAATTCGACGCTGATGACCACAGCCAACCGGCCGAATCCCGCGTAACGCTGCTGCCGCCTGCTCACCGGTACGAGCCACAGCCCCGGAAGGCTGCAATCCCGGCGAAGAATCGGGCGATTGAATTTGCGAGAAGAGAAGAAAAGAAAGGATCCCTCGGTAGAGCCGGGGATCCTTTCCGTGGGGGGGGGACTCAAGGTTGAACGGCCGGCCGCTGGGCTGGCCGGTGGGATCAATTGGGGGAGGTGGCTTCCGCCGCCTCGTTCGTGTGCTTGATCGATTCTTCGAGGGCGATCCGGATCTTGTCCAGCGCCTTGTTCTGAATCTGCCGGACACGCTCCTTCGTCACGCCGATGATCTGCCCGACCTGTTCGAGCGTCAGCGGGTTCGAGTCGCCGTCGCTCGTGTTGTCGATGCCGAACCGGTGGTTGATCACCGTGCGCTCAACATCGGTCAGATCAGCATCGTTGTTGATCACAATGTGACGAACTTCTTCGGCGCATTCCTGTTCATGGGTCGCCCGGACGTTTTCGAGGTGGTTGGATTTCTCCAGAGCCGGATCGAAATCGGTCGGGAACCGCTGGCGGTACTTGCTGAGCTTCATGCCCTGCCGGCTGAACGCCTTGAGGATCGCCCGGCAGGCGTACGTCGAGAACTTGAAGCCCCGGCCGCAGTCGAACTTGTCGACCGAGCGCAGAAGCGCCATGTTGCCCTCGCTGACCAGGTCGGCGAAGTCGACCTCGCTCATGCGCGTCCGCTTGGCCATCGCCAGCACGAGCGCGAGATTCGTTTCCGAGATCTGCTCGCGATACTTGACCGCCGTGCGGTACCACTTGAGCAATGCCGCCGCCTGGTCCGGATCGGGCTCGTCGTTGCCGATCTCAAGCTGAAGCTGCCGCACGCGGTACCGCGCGTAGTTGTACTGAAGGAACAGCACGCGCTCTTCCGCAGCGGTGAGCAGGACGGTCCCGTTTGTCCGCACGTACCGGTCGGAACCGGGCGAGAGATCATCCATGAGCGGCCGATACCACGAGACGTCCGGCCGACGAACCTCGGGGGCATCGTCGTAAATCGTTTTTTCAGCGTCCGGCTTCTCGAACTCTTCGGACGCGATATAATCCATGGGTTCCGTCAGGATCTGCCGGACGAGCTTTTCCTCGTCGCGGGACAAACCGGTGGCACCCCGGCCGCCGGCGTGGTTCGGCCGCAGCGACAAACGCTGTCGCTGGCGGATGCGATCCATGGGTGAGTTCTTTTCGATCATTGCCTGAGGCATTGGTTTCAATCCTTGGTGCTTTCCAGAGCAGACTAGACCTTTGTCCGACGCTTTTTATTCGCTACGGTTCCCGGAATTGTTTGGTTTTCGCTTCGGCCGGTTCCGCAACAAATTGCGAAGTTTGCTCATCACGAGCTGGCCAACCTGTTGAAGTACAACGGTCAGACTGCCCGGATTTATTCTAAAAGTTCAGCAGTTTCTTTCAAGTCTCTGACAGACAAGCCACTACGTCATTAGTCGCGCTGTGGTTCGCGCCATGCCCCGGTCTCCGGAATCATCGCCGGTGGCGCAACACCTCTCTGCCGCGGGGTTTGCCCTTTGGTCGAGACCAGCGGATGCTCCACGTCGGCATCAGCTATGGCTCTCGCCGCTGTTCGGATTCGGCACGGGAATCGGGGTGGGATTCCCGCGTCCTGTCCGGTTCTTCAGGGGCCGGCGCGTCCGTCCGGATACCTCAATTCGGCGGGTGTCTTCCGGGGCTACTTCCGGGAGTTTCCTTCCGGGGGTTACTCCGGCGAGCCGCTGGAGTGGTCGTAGACCCACTGGTCGATCGGCCGCTCGTACTCGAGCAGTTCAGCCGGCTCGAAGAACAGTTCGAGCTCGCGGGCGGCGGATTCGGGGCTGTCCGAGCCGTGGACGAGGTTGAAACTGTTTGATGAGCCGAAGTCGCCGCGAATCGTCCCCGCCTCAGCCTTGGAGCCGAAGGTCGCGCCCATCAGGTTGCGGCAGAGCTTGATCGCTCCCACGCCGCGCACGGCGACGACCAGAACCGGCGAGGACGTCATGAACTTCACAAGCCCGTCATAGAAGGGCTTGCCCTGATGATCCGCGTAATGCCGGGCCGCCAGTTCCTGGCCGATCGTCATCAGCTTCGCCCCGACGATCTGAAGCCCCTTGTCTTCAAAGCGGGCGATGATCCGACCCATCAGACCTCGCTGGACAGCATCGGGCTTGAGAATGATCAGCGTCGTTTCCATGGCCATGGCAGTGTTGGATCCGATTCAGGACAGATGATGAAATTGCGCAGAAACACGTTCCCCGCCGCAGACGAGGGACGCGGATGATACTGATGATCAGGCGTTTCCGCCAACCGATGAGAGACCTTCGAAAAGCCACCGGCGACCACGCCGCCGGGAAGTCTTTCAGAGATCGCTCCGCTGCGGCCGGCGCGAAGATCGCAATTCCTCCGCCGCATCCCGGAATCGCCCGGCTGCGAACAGTTTGCTGCCACGTGGTGCGGCGTGGCGGGGCCGGCGACTTCCGTGGCGGTCCCCGGGCTGATTTCTGAGAGACAATCATTCAGGGCCGCCACGACCGACCCGTGACAAATGAGGAGACTGGCGTGATGACACGAATCAGACCGGCTGGCGCGGAGACCCCGCACGGGCACATCGCTGCCGCCGCCCCCGCCCCGCGTCGGGTCATCGCCGCAATGGCCCTCGCCGCCGCATCGGTACCGGCCGCAGCGGGCACGGACTTCGCCTTCTCCGAGCCGCATCTCATCGGCTTCCCGAACCCGCAGCAGTGGCCGGGGCACATCGCCGCCGCCGATTTCAACGGCAACGGGTATCCCGACCTCTTCGTCACCGGCCGCACCAACGAATACACGACTTATTTCCTGCCGGGCAACGGCGACGGGACG
>SLJD01000203.1 GCA_007135295.1 Phycisphaerales bacterium | reverse complement strand
GAGGCGGAGTCGCACCTGACCCCGGAAATGCAGGAAGGCCTGTTCGCCTGGCTGCGCGAACACGAGGCCGAGCGCATCGCCCGCTCGGGCGGCAGCCGGGCGCGGGCCGAACGCGAACTTGCGGAGCAGGGCCGGTCCCTCGATGAGTATCTTCAGTCAGTCCGCGAACAGCAGCTCATGGAGCACGTGCTGCGCGAACAGATCGGCAGCCGCATCATCGTCTCGTGGCGGGACATCGAACGGACCTACGAACGCAATCTCCATCAGTTCATGCCGCCGGCGACGGTCACGCTCTACCGGCTGATGCTGCACGAACAGCGCGATGCGAACGACATCGAAACCGTCCGCCAGCGGATTGAGGCCGGCGATGACTTTCTCGAAATCGCCGCGGACCTCGGCTACGAAGAGTCCGACCTGCACTTCCGCGAGATGGAACTGAACGAGGACGGCGAACTGTCCGGCCTTCGATCCAACATCCTCGACGCGATCCCGAATTACGACGCGGGCACGGTCTCCGAGCCGATCGAACTCGGCTCATCAGTGGTCTGGATGTACATCGCCGACGTCGATCAGCCCGAAGGCCGCAGTCTCTACGACCGCGACGTGCAGCGTGAACTGGTCAGCCAGTTGCGGCACCAGCGATCGATGGAAGAAGAGCAGCGGTATCTCGGCATTCTGCGGGGCGGCGGCGTCGAAGATCAGATCAACCGCATGGCCGAGCGCCTCTTCCACCTCGCCGAGGCCCGGTATCTGCCATGAGAGGCCATCGATGATCGGCCGGCTGTCGGCGTGGTTTTCGCACCGGCGACCGCTCGGCGTGCAGGGCGAACGGTACGCCGCCCGGTGGCTCAGCCGACAGGGATACGAGATTCTGCGCCGCAACGTCCGGCTCGGCCGCGACGAAGCCGACCTGATCGCCCGCGGGCCGGATGGCTGCACGCTGGTCATCGTCGAAGTCAAGACCCGCCGCGAGTCAATCCCCGCACCGGAAGCGTCGATCCACCGCGACAAGCGACGCCACCTCACGCGGATCGCCCAGCGGTTGCAGCGACGCGGAGCCATGGATCAGCCAATCCGCTTCGACGTCATCGCGATCGTCTGGCCCGAAGGCGGTGAGCCGGACGTGCGGCATTACGTCAACGCGTTCCCCGCGGTCGGCGGCTGATCGAAACCCGGCCGACCATCCGCCCACGCCCGGCCGACGCGTTCGAGCAGCGCCTTTGTCCGGCGGATCCCTTCGGCCTCGGGCAGCGCTTCGCCTTCGTACTCAATGCCGATCGCGCTGCGATATCCGGCGCCGAGCACGATCGCGATCATACGCTCGTAATCGGTGTGGATCTCCTCGCCGGTGTCGTTGAAGTCGTTCGACTTCGCGCTGACCGCGCCGGCAAACGGCATGAGTTCCGAAACACCCCGATACCGGTCGTACCACGCCGTCGGATCATCGCGCCGCTCCCAGTCCAGACAGAAGTTGCCGAAGTCCGGCAGCGTTCCGACGAGCGGGTGGTCGGCCTGCTTCATCACGTCAGCGAGCCACGCGCCGTCCGACGACCAGCCGCCGTGATTCTCGACCAGCACGCGGATGTCATATGGCTCGGCGCGTTCGCCGAGGTGCCGCAGCCCATCAGCCGCCAGGCGCATCTGTTCATCACGCGATCCGGCCGACCTGGCGTTGACGCGGATCGCATGGCAGCCGAGCGTCATCGCCGCGTCGAGGTACTTCAGGTGGTTGTCGACAGCGCGCCCGCGCTGCAATTCATCAGAATCGCCAAGATCACCCTCACGGTCGATCATGATGACGAGGTTTCGCACGCCGGCGTCATCACTGCGTTTCTTCAGTTCATCGATGAATCCGAGCGAGTCGTAATCGGCCCGGTCCTTGAAGCAGCGGTTGACGTACTCGACCGCGTTGATGCCGAACGCCTCAGCCGCGTGCCGGGGAAAGTCGAGCGGGTCGAGTTCGCCGGCAAAAATTGTGCGGTGCAGCGACCACTGGGCGAGCGAGATCTCGAACGGCAGCGCCCGGTCGCGGTCGTCGCTCACTTCAGCGCGTCCTCAGCGAAGGTCTTGGCGGCTTCGACAGCGTCGGGGATCTTCTCCGGCTTCTTGCCGCCGGCCTGCGCGCTGTCCGGCCGCCCCCCGCCGCCCCCGCCGCAGATGCCGGCCGCGTGCTTGACCCAGTCGCCGGCCTTGAGCCCCTTGTCGATCAGTTCTTTCGGCACGAACGCGGTGATGACGACTTTGGATTCAACTTCATCGCCGGACATGAGCATCACCGCCGCTTCAGGCCGCCGGGCCTTGAGCACGTCCATCGCGGCAAGCAGCAAATCCCGATCGGCTGCGCCGGCGATCTGATCGACGATGATCCGGCCCTGGATGTTCTCAGCAAGGACGCGGGCCTGGTCGACGGCGTTCTGGCGCGCGGTCGCCTCGGCTTCCTTGCGCATCGACTTGGCCTTCTCCCGCAACGGGGCAAGGCGCTGCTCGACTTTGTGGCGCGAGACCGCGCTGATCGTCAGGTTCTCAGCAAGCCGGGTGACCTCGTTGACTTCATCAATGAACTCATCGCCCTGGAGCCCCTGTGCGCGGTACGCGCGGCTTTCGAGTTCCTTGCCCGCCGTGTCCGCCGCCATCGCCGCCGCGCCGGTCAGCGCGGTCATCCGCCGCACCCCGGCTGACAACGCGCCTTCGCTGGTGATGATGAACTTCCGGGCCTGTTTCGTGGAATCAAGGTGCGTGCCGCCGCAAAACTCGATCGAGAACTCGCGCCAGCGCGTGTTCTCCGGGTTCGTGGTCAGTTCCTCGATCGCCGGGCCGATGCTCACGACGCGCACGGGATCGGGGTACCGCTCGCCGAACACCGCCCGCAAACCGTTGATCGAACGGCCGGTGTCGAGCGCGACGACGCCGGCGTTCACCGGCAGATCCATGTGAATCGCCGCGTTGACCAGCCGCTCGACGCCGTTGATCTCCTGATCGGTCAGCGCCTGATGCCAGGTGAAGTCGAACCGCAGCCGGTCGTCGGCGACGAGCGAGCCGCGCTGATCGATCCGTTCGTCCGCGAGCACCTGCCGCAGCGCGTGGTTGAGCAGGTGCGTGGCGGTGTGGTTCGCGCGGATCATCGCCCGACGGTCGGCATCGACGTTCATCTCCACTTCGTCCCCGACGTGCAGCGAACCGCTCGTCAGCCGGCCGATGTGCAGCACATAATCGCCGACGCGCTGCGTGTCATGAACCCGGAATTCGACGTTGCCCTTTTCTATCCGCCCCGTGTCGCCGATCTGCCCGCCCGATTCTGCATAGAAACACGTTCGATCGGCGATGACGGCGACGTACTGATCCTTCGCCGTAACCGGGACGGCGTCATCGAAATCGGTTCCGTCCCAGACGGCTTCGATGCGGCCGGGGCAGAGCAGCGTGACGTACTTGTCAGCGTCATCGCTGGCGTGGACGCCGAGCTGTTCGAGTTTCGCCAGCGCTTCGGGCGGAATCGTGATCGACGCATCACTGCCGCCGGCCTTCTGGCGCGACGTCTCGCGGGCCTGCTCCATCAGTGCGTGAAAGCCCTCGACGTCGACCGTCATGCCTCGCTCTTCGGCCATGACCTGCGTGAGGTCGATCGGAAAGCCGTAGGTGTCGTGCAGTTTGAAGGCGTCGTCCCCAGAGATGCACGGTCTTTCAGGCCCAGGGTATCCGGTCCAGTTCATACCGCGATAGTTGAAGTACTGCGGGCCCGTCTTGGAATCAATGTTGCCCAACTTCTCAAGCAGTGGATGCGCCCATGACTCGGGATCGGGTTCCCATCCTTCACTAGCGCCTTGGCCTACAAACTGAGATGATGCTGCCGATACGGCATCCTCAAAAAGTACAAGGCCATGTTCAAGCGTCCGCAGGAACGCCTCTTCTTCGCTGCGGATGATCAGTCGCACGCGGTCGGCATTCTGTTCAACTTCCGGAAACGCCTCACCGAGCGATTCAACGACGCTGCCGACGAGTTCGCAGAGGACCGGCTGCTCCATGCCGAGCGTCTGATACGCGTGGCGGACGGCGCGCCGGAGGATGCGGCGGAGCACGTAGCCGCGGCCTTCATTGCCGGGCATTGCCCCGTCGGTGATCGCGACGGTCAGGCAGCGGATGTGGTCGGCGATGACGCGGTAGGCAATGTCGATCGGATCGTCGAGAACGCCGCGATATTCGCGTGCCCCGGTCTTCTCGCGGATCGCGTCGAAGATCGGCGTCCAGATGTCCGTGTCGTAGTTGCTCTGCTTGCCCTGCAGGACGCGGACGATGCGCTCAAAGCCCATCCCCGTGTCGACGTGCCTGGCCGGCAGCGGCGTCAGCGCACCGTCCGAACCGCGGTTGAACTGAATGAAGACGAGGTTCCAGATCTCGATGACGTCGGGAT
>SLJD01000158.1 GCA_007135295.1 Phycisphaerales bacterium | reverse complement strand
GCTCGGGCGTGTACTTCCCAACCGCCGCGGCGTATTCCTCGAACGACATCTCCTTGCCGTACATGTTGCCGGGCTCATCCGGATCCATCTGGCGGAAGTTCGTGAATCGCTCGACAAAATCCGTGCTGTACGTGCCGTTCCTGATCAGCAGGTGCGCGATGCCGTTGGCGATGGCCAGGTCCGTGTGCGGCTTGAATTCGAGGTACTCCTGACACTGCTCGGTCGTGCGCGTGCGGCGGGTGCCGATGTCAATGCACAGCACGTCTTCGCCGCGCGCCCGGCGGTCAATCACGCGCGAGAACAGCACCGGGTGCATCTCCGCGGGGTTGTTGCCCCACATGATCAGCACATCACATTCATCAAGATCGTCGTAACACCCCGCCGGCTCATCCACGCCGTACGTAGAAAGAAAACCCGTCACCGCCGATGACATGCACAGCCGCGGATTGCCGTCGAGTTGATTGCTTGAAAGCCCCGCCTTCATGAACTTGTTGGCGGCGCACCCTTCGGGAATCGTCCACTGGCCGGAGCCGTAAAACCCGAAACGGTCCGGCGCTTCCATGATGCGGTCGGCGATGATGTCCAGCGCTTCATCCCAGGAGATCGGCTCGTGACGGCCGTTGCGTTTGAGCATCGGCTGCGTCAGGCGATCTTCACCGTAGAGAATCTTCGGTACGTGATAACCCTTCACGCACAGCAGGCCGCGATTAACGTCGTTGTTCCGATCACCGGCCACCGCCGTCACGCGACCGTCCTGCACGCCGATCTGCACGCCGCAGCCCGTTCCGCAGAACCGGCAGACGCCTTTGTGCCATTTCAGTTCCGGATCGAGGCCGGGGTGGTTCGGCGGGTCGTTGAGCACGTTGAGCCCATAGCTCCGGCCGGTCGATCCGGCCACGACCGCAGTGGCCGCCGTCATCGCCGAAGCGCGAAGAAACGCCCGCCGCTCGTCGCGCCGGCGTTCGTCGTCGGCCCGCTGGGGCAGGTTCGGCTGCCCGGCCGAAGCGGGGCCGGCTTCATGGTTCGATCGTTTCATGGCTGCGTTCCCTGTGAAGAACTTGAGGCGTCGTAATCGCGATCCGCCGCCGCGTCGGTGCTTGTCCCGGAGCCGTTGCCGGGACCGCCTGCCGTCCCGGCATCCTGATCGTCGTCGGCCATATGCACCGAGACAACGTCAACGAACGCAACACCCGGCAGATCGTTGAGCCACTGCCAGAGGTCGCGGTCCGTGCCGCTGTCCGGCGTGTCGATGACGATTGCCAGCCTGTTGCCGACCAACTCGCCAACATCAATGTATTGTGAAGATTCGAGTGCCGACAGCGCGTCCCGCCTCGTCTTCGGGTCGCTCATGAGAGTGATGGCCAGTCCGCTGACCGGCATGGGCGTGCTCCGGCACGGTGCGAGTCGGGCCGCCATCATAACACGTCCGGCGACCATGAGATGGGTATGTTACCGGAAACCCGCTGCAGTTCAAGATATCAGGACCGCCTTGTCTTGATTTTGTGGCGGTTGCGTGTATGCTGTGCCCAACGCACAATTATTGTGCAGTGCGACAGTCCACGGACGCGCCGGAGAGACGGATATGGCCGACGGCAGTAGCGGGAAGTGGTTGGCAGGAACAGTCGCCGCGGCCATCATTCTGCTTGGTGCGGGAATCTGGCTTGTCACCGCCGGCGGTGGGGCAACGACGGCCGGAACCTTGCCCGATGACCTTGTCCCGATCATCGGGCAGCCGGAGACTGAGGCGGATCGCGAAGCGCTCGATCCCGAAGCCGAGGAACTCTGGGCCCGCTTCGTCAGCCGGCCTGATGGCCCGCCGCGCATCAGCACCGGCCTGACCGACGAACTCGGCCGCGAGGTCTCGGTCTCCTGCGCAAGTTGCCATGCGAACATGGATCCGAACCCCCGGATTCGGTCCGCCGACGACCTGGCGGACTTTCACCACGGCCTCGCGTATGACCATGGCAACATGTCGTGCCTGAGTTGTCACAACGCGGACAACTATAACACGCTTCGCCTCGCCGATGGTTCGGCCGTTGACTACCCCGATGTTCAGCACATGTGCTCTCAGTGCCACGCTCCCGAAGCCCGCGACTTCGCCCGCGGCGTGCATGGCGGCATGACCGGCTACTGGGACCGGACACGCGGTCCGCAGACGCAGAAGAGCTGCATCGACTGCCACGATCCGCACAAGCCCGCGTTTCCGCGCATGACTCCCGACTTCAAACCGCGCGACCGGTTCCTCGAACCGCATTGACCGGTACCGAGTCCGCTCAGGCATCCCGCACGCAGTCTCACGGCAGGCGACCCCATGAGTGACGAGAAACAGGACAGAACGGTCTCACTGCCCGTCCTCGGCGATATGGACCGCCGCACGGCGATGAAGGGCGTTGGCGCCGCCCTCGGACTCGGCGCGTTCGCCGCGGCCGCGTCACCGCTGACACGTCTTGGCGAGCAGACCTCGGTCGCTGAATTCATGCAGCGGCATTACAAGGAACTGACCGACGAGGACAAGCAGACGATCTTCGCCCGCCTCGAAACGGAAACAAAACAGCAGTACGGCGCGGATGTGACCATTCGCGACCACCAGCCGATTCCCGGTGTGCGGTACGGCTATGCGATCAACCTGTCGCTGTGCAACGGCAACGGCAAGTGCATGGAGGCCTGCCACCGCGAGAACAACCACGACCGCGCCACGAACGAGTCCTACATCCGCGTCTTCGAGATGCCCAAGGGCACGTTCGATTTCGAGCACGGCTCAACGACCTTCGACCACGACGTGCCGCAGGACGACAAGTACTACATGCCCGTGCAGTGCCTGCAGTGCGACAACCCGCCGTGCGTCGACGTCTGCCCCGTCGAAGCGACCTGGCAGGAAGAGGACGGCATCGTCGTCGTCGATTACAACTGGTGCATCGGCTGCCGCTACTGCCAGGCCGCATGCCCGTACCACGCCCGGCGGTTCAACTGGCAGAAGCCGGAGATTCCCGCCGACGAGGTCAACCCCGATCAGAGTTACCTCGCCAACCGCATCCGGCCGCAGGGCGCGGTGGAGAAGTGCCACTTCTGCCTGCACCGCACCCGCGAAGGCCGCCAGCCGGCGTGCCTGGAAGCGTGTCCGACCGGGGCGCGCATCTTCGGCAACCTGCTTGATCCCGACTCCGAGATCCGCTGGGTGCTCGCCAATAAACGCTGCTTCGTCCTCAAGGAAGACCTCGGCACCAAGCCGACGCTCTTCTACTTCTTCGACTGATCCGCGGTGCGGAACGTTGTCCGGCCGCATCCGACCGCCCCGACCGCGGCGAATTCAGATCCATGACACAACTCGATCACCGAACCCTCTCCAACGAACGCCCGACCCACTGGGTCAGCTATCCGTCGTTCATCTGGCGGTCGCTTGTCATGGCCACGGACGGCACCCTCGCCTTTTACGCGTGGATGACACTGCTCACCGCCGTCTTCCTCGTTGGCGTCAACGCGTGGGCGAACCAGGTCGTCGACGGCATGATCATCACCCACATGACCGATCACGTCTCGTGGGGGCTCTACATCGCCAACTTCACCTTCGGCGTCGGCCTTGCCGCCGGCGGGGTGATGATGGTCATTCCCGCCTACCTCTACCGCGACCGGTCGATGCACGACGTCGTGATCATCGGCGAACTGCTCGCCATCGCCGCGATCGTCATCTGCCTGCTGTTCGTCATGGCCGACCTCGGCCGCCCCGACCGGTTCTGGCATCTCATCCCGGGCCTGGGGCGCTTCAATTTTCCCATGTCGATGCTGACGTGGGACGTCATCGTTCTTAACGGCTACCTGCTGCTGAACCTGCACATCTGCGGCTACCTGCTGTACATGAAATACCTGGGGCGCAAGCCCAATCCGAAGTGGTACATTCCCTTCATCTTCATCTCGATCATCTGGGCGATCTCCATTCACACCGTCACCGCGTTCCTCTACCAGGGGCTCGGCGGGCGGACGTTCTGGAATTCCGCGCTGCTCGCGCCGCGGTTTCTCGCATCGGCGTTCGTCAGCGGCCCTGCGTTTCTCATCGTGACGATGTTCATCCTTCGGAAGATCGGCGGCGTCGCGATTCCCGACAAACCAATCCAGACCCTCGTGCAGATCATCCGCATCACGGTGCTCATCAACCTGCTTATGCTCGGTTCGGAGCTCTTCACCGAGTTCTACACCGGCGGTGCGCACGAGACCCACGCGCGGTACCTCTTCTTCGGCCTGCACGGCCACAACGCGCTGGTCCCGTGGATGTGGACCGCGGTTGTGCTCAATGTCGTCGCCGCCGCCATGTTCCTTCACCCGGCTGCGATGCGGAGCATGTGGCTGCTGATCATCGCCTGCGTCGCCGCGTTCACCGCTATCTGGATTGAGAAGGGCATGGGGCTGATCATC
>SLJD01000347.1 GCA_007135295.1 Phycisphaerales bacterium | reverse complement strand
CGAGAGCCACTGACATTCACGTCGAACCCAATGACACGACGACCGGGGTTCGGCTGCGCGTCGATGGGTACATGGTCAACGCCGTCGACCTGCCGGCGAAACTCGGCAAGCGGGTCTTCGGCGTCGTGAAAATTC
Source organism: Phycisphaerales bacterium (assembly GCA_007135295.1). Lineage (GTDB taxonomy): Bacteria > Planctomycetota > Phycisphaerae > Phycisphaerales > SM1A02 > SLJD01. The sequence continues at coordinate 4,291 of SLJD01000347.1, read as the reverse complement.
TCTGCCACTTCGATACGGGCCACAAAGCCGAGGTGCAGGACGGTCACTTCTCCGCGGTTATCAAAGACCGGCGTGTCGACTTCCGCGTCAGCTTCACGCCGTCCGTGCGGGGTCAGAAACTCGTCATCCGCGTGCTCGACTCCGCCAACGCCCCGGACCGGCTGCATCATCTCGGCCTCGCGCCGTGGATGCTCGATCGACTGCGTTCCTCAGCCACAAAAGACGCCGGCATGCTCCTGGCCTGCGGACCGACCGGATCGGGCAAGACCACCACGCTGTACTCCTGCCTGCGCGAGATGGATTTCGAGCAGCGCAACGCCGTCACTATCGAGGACCCCGTCGAATATTCGCTCGAAGGATGCACCCAGATCCCCATCGACCAGAAGCAGGGGCACACCTTCGCGAACATTCTTCGGTCGGTTCTGCGGCAGGATCCGGACGTTATCTTCGTCGGCGAGGTGCGCGACCTGGAGACCGCCAACGTCGCCCTGCAGGCCGCCATGACCGGGCACCTCGTCTACACCACCGTGCACAGCAAGGACTCGGTCGGCGCGATTTTCCGGCTGCTCGACCTCGGCGTCGAGCAGTATCTCGTCGCCAATGCCCTGGACCTCATCGTCGCTCAGCGGCTCGTCCGGGTGCTCTGCGAACACTGCCGCAAACCCGTCAAGCCGACCTCGACCCAGCAGATGCGTATGGGCTCGCAGGTCAACGGCGTCTCGGAGATTTTCGTGCCGGTCGGATGCAAACGATGCCTGCGCACCGGGTACCGCGGCCGGTGCGGCGTGTTTGAGATGCTCGACTTCACCAACGAAATGCGTGACATCGTCCTTTCCACACCGTCCATCAAACGCATTCGTGAAATTGCCGAGCAGGGCCTGTTCACCACGCTTCAGCAGTCCGGTTTTCAGCTCGTCGCCCAGGGCGTCACCAGCATTGACGAGATCGAACGCGTCGCCGGCTCCGACTGACGGCCGCAGCACAAGCCGGTCGCCCGCCTCCGCTGCTGTCCTTCGTGACACGACCGCCCGCGTTTCCGTACACTCAGCACCATGACACAGCAATGGACCTGGCAACTGTTGCGGGCCGGCGCGTTCCGGCTTGATGGCGGAAGCATGTTCGGCGTCGTGCCGCGCACGCTCTGGAGTCGGCTGGTCGAACCCGACGATCAGAACCGCATTCCGCTGCAGACGAACTGTCTGCTGCTCTCCGGCGGCGATCGGCGCGTGCTGATCGAGGCCGGATTCGGCGACAAGTGGTCCGACAAGGAACGCGGCTTCTATGACCTCGAGCGCCGCGCTGTCCGCGACGCCGTCGCCGAGGTCAACATTGACCCGGAAGACATCACCGATGTCATCGTCACGCACCTGCATTTCGATCACGCCGGCGGGTTGACGATGCGCGATCCGTCGGGCGAGGTCATGAGCGTCTTTCCCCACGCGACCATACACGTCCAACGACAGGAATGGAAAGACGCCATGAACAACCGCTCGACGATGTCCCGCACCTACCTGCGCGATCACCTTGACCCCGTCGCGGAGCAGGTCGAACTCATCGACGGCGAGCGCGAGGTTCTGCCCGGCATCACCGTCTGGCCGATGCCCGGCCACACATGGGGCCAGCAGGCGGTTCGCTTCACCGATGACCGCGGCGTGGTCTGCTTTCCCGGCGATGTCATGCCGACCGTCCACCACGTTGGCGCCGCCTTCAGCATGGGCTATGACATGCTGCCGTACGACAACATGCTCAGCAAACAGGCCCTGCTCGAACAGGCCGAAGCGGAGAACTGGCGCATTGTCCTTGACCACGAGTCGGGCCACCCCGTTGTTACGGTCGGCCGGGACGCCGACCGCCCGGGCCGGTTCGCGCTGTCACCGGCGAACTGAACCGCCTTACCTGCTGCGACGATCACGCTGCAGTCTCCTGTCCCGCCGCCCTTCACGCCTGCAGCCCGTCGCGCAGCGTGTAAGTGTCGCGCACGCGATGTTCGAGAAGCGACTTGTGCATTGCTTCCGACAGCACATCACCGCGGCCACTTACGCAAACGCCGCATACCAGTTCCGTTCCGGCGTCATGTTCGCACCTTAGGACAGCCGCTCACTCGCCGCCCGTACCAGAACCCCCGCGGCCACGGGGACACCACACCGCCCTGATCAAGATAAACAGATGAACAAGCGTTGATTTCATTCACCGCGCAGCCGGTGAACCGGAAGTATCGAGGAAGGCCGAATTTTTTACACTCAATACAACCGCGGCCCGGCCATCGGGGAATAAGGTACTGGTGAGCGGCGTTTCCATATTCAGAGGGCATTTCGGTCCGCTGCCCCGATCGCCCAGCAATACGGCGGGTCGCATGACCGTTGAGCCTTTGTCGCCTTACCGTGGCCATGCCACAGACAACGGGCACGCTAACGGAATCAGGTAAGCGAACAAAGGAGTCGACCTTGATCTCACGAACCGCCCGGGCCCCGACCATTCGACTCATCACAACTGCGGCTGCGCTCGCGTGTGTCTCAACCGCCAACGGACAGTTCGGCCCGGCGAGTCAGGATACCCAGCAAGGCCCGCCGTCCGGCGACGAGTTGGTCTCCGTCCGCGCCGCGGCTGACGTCGACGCCATCGAACCCGGTGAGTCGTTCCATCTCGCGTATATCTTTGAGGTCGAACCGGACTGGCACACCTACTGGCTCAATCCTGGCGTGAGCGGGTTGCCGATGGACATTGACGTTGACGCCCCGGACGGATTCGAAGTCGGCGAGATCCGCTGGCCGAGACCGCAGGCCATCCGCGAACCGCAGGGTGTCGCGTTCGGCTACAAGGACACGGTCGTGCTGTTCGTTCCCGTAACCGCGCCTGGTGAACTTCCCTCCGGCAGCGCGCGTTTTGACGCTTCAGCCGAGTGGCTCGTCTGCAAGGAAGTCTGCCTCATGGGACGCGGCACCGCCTCGGTGAGCGTACCCGTCGATCCATCATCCGCCGACGCCCGGGCAGAGTCCGACCGCAAACTCATCAGCCAGTTCAAAGACCGCCTGCCGATCCCGATCGATTCCATGGCCGGCGAAGCCGAGGCGAAATATGACGGCCGCACCCTGACCGTCACCGGCCCAGCTGGCGACGCCGACACCGCTGAGTTCTTCCCGATCGAAAAGCCCGGCGTGCAGTACGCCGACGCGGACGTTGACATCCGCAACGGACGGTTCACCGTCACGGTACCCGTCGAATGGGATCCAAACAATGCGATGGGCAATTCATTTGAAATACTCGGCGTTGTCGGTCTCGGCGATGAGCCGGATCAACCGGCCGTCTCCGTTCACTTGACCCCCGACGCCTGATCACGGCCACTGCTGCCCGGAAGAACCCCGCGGGATGACGTGTCGAAAGCAGAAGTGACCATTCCGCACCGTTTGCCCGATCACTGTCTCAATCTGCTGTCCATCCTGGAGAATTCATTCAATGACCATGAAACCCTGGAACACGCTGACGATCTTCGGCCTCAGTGCCACCCTTGCCGTGTCCAGCGCATCAGCGCTCGACCATCACGGCGGCGACGATGACTCTGACGAGAAGGAAAAGAAAGCGGAGATTGGTGAGAAGGCACCGAACTTCACGCTCACCGATGTGCATGGTGAGGAACACTCGCTCAAGGATTTCAAGGGCAAGACCATCATCCTCGAATGGTTCAACCCGGAATGCCCCTTCGTCGTACACCTGTACGAGGAAGGCGAGTTCCAGACCATGCCCAACGAACTTCATGAGAAGGACGATTACGCCTGGATCGCCATCAACTCCAACTCACCCGGCACGCAGGGGCACGGCGTTGAAAAAAACCGCGACTACCACGAAAAGTGGAACATGGAGTTCCCCCTGCTGATCGACGAGGACAATACCGTCGCGAACATGTACGACGCGCGCACCACGCCGCACATGTACATCATCGATCCCGACTTCAACCTCGTGTACCACGGCGCAATCAGCAACGCTCCGTTCGACCGCGTCCGGGGGGACGGAGAAAAGGTGAACTACGTCGATCGCGCGATCGAGCAGCTTCGCAACGGCGAGACCGTCTCGCCCTCATACATCCAGCCGTGGGGCTGCACGGTCAAGTACGCCGACGGCGAACGTCGACCCGAACCACGTCGCGACCGTGATCGTGAACGACGCCGCGACCGCCGCCGCTGATCCGTCGGCCCCGGCATGACATTGACACACGCCTCCGGCACGAGGCAGATCTCTATGAAAACGCCCCGCCAATCATCGCGGGGCCTTTTCGTATTGATTCGTACGTCGACCT
>SLJD01000379.1 GCA_007135295.1 Phycisphaerales bacterium | reverse complement strand
GCCGATCGTAGATCGTCAAGGCTCCGCCATAGTCGTCGCTGTGTTGTCGCAGAACGCGCTGCCCATCCGCATTCCAGATCGCCGACTCGCCGCCACGTGATGTTGAGTATGCCGCGAAGATATTACTGCCCCCATGATTCCGCAGGGTCAGGTCCCCACCGTGCTCGCTCGCCCAGAGTCGCGCGACACTTTCACCTTCCCGGCCGTGAACGTCAACAAATCCGCCATCTCGCCGGCCTCGTGCCGTCACGCTCCGATCACCGTCTACATTCCAGAGGTCGGCTTGGCCACCACCGACCGTAGAACGAGCCGTGAAGGCACGTTGGCCTCGGTTGCCGTAAACGCTCAATTCGCCGCCGTCAGCCCCTCCAGTGATTTGCACGCTGCGCTGATTCTTGTCGTGATACACGAGGACTCGGCCGCCGTCGTCTTGAGACTGCGCGCGGAACATGCGTTGGCCTTTGTGGTTCCAGATCGTCGCTTCACCCCCGACTTCTGTTGCGTAGGCGCCGAAGACATTGGTCTCATCCCTATTCCACATGGCCAGATCGCCACCGTGTTCGTTCGCCCAGAGACGGGCAACTGCGTTTTGATCGCGGTCGTAGAGATCGAGTTGCCCGCCATCATCGCCAGCCCGGAATCGAAGGCTCCGTTGCCCGTCGCTGTTCCAGAGCCCGGCATCACCGCCCTGTTCGGTGGCATACGCACCGAAGATGTTTCCGCCTTGCCGGTTCCAGATGGCCAGATCACCGCCATGGCCGTTCGCCCAGAGGCGCGCGACATTCTCCATCTCTTCAGAATAGATGTTCAGTTGTCCCCCAGTCTCGCCGGAACCGACAGCCACGACGAGTTGACCTTTCTCATCAAGTACCTCAAGACGGTGCGTCCGCAGAACATCCTCAACGAACGCTTCGCTCGTCAAGGCGAGCATGCAGATCAATCCAGCGGTGCCGGCGATCGCTCCCCCAATCAGCCGGTATCGCGTGATGGTCCGTTGCTGGGAGTTGACCCGGGCCTCAAGTCGTTTGAGTCGACGTTCAACGTCTAAGGCAACTGGTTGCATGAAACGGATACTCCATCAGTAAGCGGCAAGGCAGTTCAGCGACGATTCGCAGTCGACTCTTGCGAGTCGGATCAAGCCATATTCCTTTCAGCCGGCTGAGTCTGCAAGCCCAGGCCGGCTCAGGAGTTGCCCTGTGGAAGTCCGACCACTGGCCCATCGTCCCGGTTTATCGGTTCATTGCGGGCCCGAGTTCCGGCAATGCGCAAAGCGATTTCAATACCATCGGCATCCGGCCTGGAAGATCTGCATCATTCAACGCCAACCGCCGTCCGAAGCGGCGCAGCATTGCGGGTCCAGGCCTCAGGAAAGTTCTACCCCGTCGAGCGACCCGGCCAACTCGCCCGTGCCAAGCTGAAGCCGGAGCATGTCGCGGTATCGACCGCCGCCAGCAAGCAGTTCCTCATGCGTCCCGATTTCAATCATCCGGCCGTGTTCAAGAACGACAATCCGGTCCGCATGCATGATGGTGCTCAACCGGTGGGCGATAACGAAGCTTGTCCGCCCCGCCATGAGATGGTGAAGACTCTGCTGAATCAATCGCTCGCTTTGCGTATCGAGGTTGCTCGTCGCCTCATCGAGAATGAGGATCCGTGGGTCGGCAAGCAATGCCCGGGCGATTGCCAGTCGCTGCCGCTGTCCGCCACTAAGCCGCACGCCCCGTTCACCGATCAGGGTGTGATAGCCATCGTCAAAACGATCGATAAAATCATCGGCGTAAGCGAGTCGCGCTGCATGGACGATGTCATCGAATGTAGCCGACCGCGCGCCGTAGCCAATGTTCTCAGCAATTGTGCCGTCAAACAGGAAGATGTCCTGATCGACAATCCCAAGAAGTCGGCGATAGCTCTCAAGGTCGATCTCCGCAAGATCATGCCCATCAAGCAGAATTCGTCCGGTGGTGGGGGCGTAGAACCTAGCGATCAGGTTACACAACGTGGTCTTGCCCGCCCCGCTCGGACCGACGAGAGCGATCATCTGACCGGGCTCAACCTCGAACGAGATGTCGTACAGAACCGGTTGATCGGTTCGCGGATAGGTGAAGCTCACGCTTTGCAGATGAATCGCGCCGCGTACCTGCGCCGGGTCGAGCTGGACAGCACCGCGTTGGTCAACGAGTTCGTGGGGTTCATCGAGCAGATCAAGAACGCGGTCAAGACCGGCGAGCGAATTCTGAAATTGCGTCGCGCTTGTCGCCAGCGTCGCCATCGGAGCAAGCAGCATCGTCAGGTAGCCGAGAAACATCACAAGGTCACCAACGGTCAGTGCCCCTTCAAGCACGCGCATACCGCCGAACCACATAAGGACCGCTGTCGCCGTAGGGATGAGCACCTGCCAGGCGATATCGATTGATCGCGCCCACCACCACGCGTGAAGTTCCTGGCGGGCCATGAGATGGTTCGTGCGCGTAAAACGGCCAGCTTCACTTTTCTGTCGCCCGAAGCTTCGCACGACACGCATTCCGCCGAAGACCTCTGTCGCGTGACTATCGATCGTCTGTCGCGTGTGACGGATGTCGCGGTAAAGCGGGCGGATCCGGGCGATCCAGGTTCGATGCGTGAAGTACACCGTGGGCAGTATGAGCAGTGAAACCAGTAGCAGACGCCAGTCCACGACCGCCAGAATAATCAGCGAGCCAATCAGTTGTGTGACGGCTTTCCACGGGTTGTAGAGCATGCTGAAGATGAGGTCGGCGATACCGCCGGCATCCTCTCGCAGAATGCTCGCCACACCGCCGGCCTTCAGCGTGTTGACGCGATGCAGAGGCAGGCGAACGGAATGCTCGAATACGCGCCGTCGAATGTCAGCCTGCACCCGCTTGGTCGTCTGTGTTGCACGCCAGCGCCCCCACATGCCGATGACCATCGCCACAATTGCCAGGGCGGTCATTGCGATCGCAACCCACGCCAGAAGGATTGCCCGGTCATCGGGCAGCACTGGCGCAAGGGGAAAATCATCGGGAATCGGCGAATCGATGAGTACGAAATCAACGACAATCTTGGTCCCGTACATCGGGACGAGTGAGAGCAGCGTCGAGATCGTCAGTGTCGTCAGCGATAGCGCCAACGTTCCGCCATGCCCCTTGAGCAGGTCAAGGAACGCCCGGAACAGCGAGAAGAAGGTGCGCTGCCGGTCGGTCGGCCGATGCGGTGCGGCGACCTCGTCGCGGCTGAACGTGGCTTCGCCGCGGCGTCGGGCGCTGAGTTCTTCATGATATTGAACATAGCGATCACGGCTCGATCTGGACCCAAAGACCATGCATCCATCATAGACCTCTCACCCCATTCCGGCTTCAACAGCTTCGAACCACCGCTCATCGGCGGAAGCCGTATCGACGCTGGTATCGATGCAATTCACGCCGGCAGGCCGTCAGCTCACGTTCGAGTCGGCGGATCGTGCTGGCATGGTAGTAATGTGTCCCGGGCCGATGCCGGACATGAACACGTGAACCGCGAATCGGCTGAAACCGATAGGCGTGCTCCAGTTCGCGGCTGAGTTGCCGTGTACGGCTTTCAAGTTGATCGAGTTCCGAGATCTGCTGCGCGACTCGGTCTTCGAGTTGACCAATACGCTGATCGCGTTGTTCAATCGCTTGTCGTGCCTGCCGCAATTGTTCCTCAGTCTGTTCGATCTGCTGTTCCATCTCCGCCAGCACTTCGACATCACTCAGTCGCCCGGCGATATCGAGCCGGTCAACACCATGTTTCATGGCTTCAAGGTATCGTCGCCGGGCGACCTCGAACTGCCCAGCCTGCTCGGCTGACACCGCGAGCGACACAAGGCGTTCGGCGGCGATGTGGCGACGGCGCTCACTAAGTTGCGGATCATGCACATGCTCCAGCGTCCGGTCGATCGCCGCGAGCGCCTGATCATGCTGTCCGGCATTCAGGTATTGTTCGGCATCGCGCAGCGCCGTTTCCCCGGCCCGCCGTTCAAGCTCTGCGCGGTATTCGGCCAGTTCCGGCCGGTCGTCGTACCGCCGCAACGGGCCAAGATGTGAGAGGGCCACCAGCGGATCATCACGATCCATCGCCATTTCAAATGCCAGGCGGTGATAATCTTCGGCCAGTGCAGCACGCTCTTCGCTAAGCCGTTCATCCAGCCGAACTGACGACGCATGGTCAAGCAGCCGCCCGGCTGTGTCCAGATCGCCGCGATCCAGTGCGATTGAAGCACGTTCAATAGCCGCCGCTGCGTCGCGCTGTCGGGTTATGGCTTCGCGAATTTCGCTGATGTCTGGCACGTCGGCCGCGAGTGATTCTGCCCGTGAGATGACGCGGATGGCCCGTTCGTAATCGCCGGCTTCTGCAGCTTGTTCCGCCTTCCGACGCCACTCAGCAACCTGCTCCGACTGGGCATCTACTTGCGCCG
>SLJD01000383.1 GCA_007135295.1 Phycisphaerales bacterium | reverse complement strand
GGGCCTCCGGTCGCGTGTGTTCGCCGGCATCCATGAGGTGCCGGGGCCGGTCGGATAGGTATGCCGGCCCGTTCATTCGTTGGTGTTCTGCATGCAACCGCTTCACGATCCGCCATGACCAGTCAGCACAACATTCAATCCGGCGTCCTTCCGACCGGGCGACTGCTCGCCACCGCCGTCGGCATCGGCGGGCTGGTCGGTCTCGCCTGGTGGTCGGCCGTGAGTCTCGGAGGAGGATCGAGCCAATGGGCCGCCGCCGGACTGTACGCAGCCGCCGTGGTGTCAGCCGGTTCGGTCCTGGCGCTGCTGGCAATCCGGCCGTGGAAGCGCCGCTCTCTGATGAGCTGGCCGTTTGTCTGGCTTGCCGGCTCGGGGGTTCGCATGCTCATCACGCTGGTTCTGACGGTGTTGTTATACTCCGCGTTTTCACTTGATCCCGCGGCGCTCGGCATCGCGGTTGTCACGGCGTATCTCGCCACGCTGCTGAGTGAAACCTGGATGTACGTGCACGAAATGAAGGTGCTGCCGCCGCTCGACGAATCGGCCGGCGCCAGCCCCGGAGTGCTTCGATCATGAAATTGCTCGCTGCCGGCATCAATCCACTCGCACACGCGAAGGATATCAACATCATCGGGGGTGATGGACCGATCATCTCCGCCACCGAAGGGTGGACGATTCTCGGCTCGCCGCTGCTGACGATGCACATGTTGACGATGCTGCTCGTCGCCGGCCTCGTGATCTGGGTCATGCACACGGCGGCGAAGACCATCGCCACCGGCTCGGAAAGCGAAGGCAACGAGCGGTACATCACTCAAGGACGGGTTGGCCAGTTCATCGAGGTCATCGTCCTCTTCCTTCGGGACAAGACCTTTGAACCGCTGCTCGGCGAGAACACCAACCGGTACCTGCCGTTTCTGCTGACAGCGTTCTTCTTCATTCTGTTCGGCAACATCCTCGGTCTCGTGCCGCTGCTCGACCTGCAGCACTGGCTGGGAATGGCGTGGGATGACCCGCACTTCGCCATCGTCGGCGGCACGATCACCGGCAACCTCGCCACCACCACCGGGCTGGCCATCATCGCCTTCTTCATCATCCAGGCGCACGGCATCAAGTCGCTGGGCTTCAAGGGGTGGGCCGAGCACCTGCTCGGCGGGGCACCGGCGTGGCTCGCGCCGATCATGCTGCCGGTCGAACTGGTCGGCATGTTCGTCAAGCCCGCCGCGCTGGCCATTCGTCTGTTCGCCAACATGCTCGCCGGCGCCACACTGATCGGCACACTGATGCTGTTCGGCATGATGGCGGCCGAAGGCGTGGGCATCGTGACGGCGCTGGGCGTGACAATCCCCTCGATTGCGTTCGCCCTGTTCGTGATGGTGCTGAAACTGTTCGTCTCGTTCCTCCAGGCGTTCATCTTCGTCTTTCTCACAACGGTCTTCATCAGCCAGCTTTCGCACCACGAAGAGCACGAACCGGAGCTGGAGGATGAAGAAGTCGTGGAAGGGAAGATGCCCGGCATGGAGCCCGTCCGGCCATAACGGCCTGTCTTGAATTCCCGGGCCGGGCGCGTGGGACGGCCGGCCGACCGATCCACTTGTTTTCACCAATCCGACGTGTTCCCACCACGTCACCAACTGGAGAGTTCCTGAAGCAATGAACAGCATCAAGAGCATCGTTTCGATGGCGGCCTTCGTTTTTGTGGCCATGAGCGTGTTCGGCCCGGAAATGGCCATGGCCCAGGATGCGGAAGCGGCTGAAGCGGCGGCTTCCGGCCTCGGCCCGGGTCTCGGCGCCGGCCTCGCCGCCGGTCTCGCCGTGATCGGCGCCGGCTTCGGCATCGGCTGGATCGGCTCGAGCGCAGTCGCCTCGATGGCCCGACAGCCCGAGGTCGCCCCGAACATTCAGCAGAGCATGATCATCGCGGCCGCGCTGATCGAAGGTGCGGCCCTGTTCGCCGTTGTCGTCGGCCTGCTTGCCGCCTTCGTCATCTGACGGCTTCGTGACGGAATCTCCTGTGGTGGGTCGGTCTCCGGCCGGCCCACCGCATTTTCCCGCCTGTGCCCTGCTGCCCGGCATCACTGATCACCACCAGCAGCAGACACAGGATCCGACACTGGTATCACTCAGGATCCGGATATGACCATCGCCATGCACTACACACTCGCTGCAGAGGCCGGCAACCCGGTCAACTGGGAGTTCCTCCCGTTCGTGACGATCCTGGTCGTCTTCGGCATCACGCTCTGGCTACTCTCGAAATTCGTCTGGCCGATCATCGTCAAGGCCCTCGATGAGCGAAACGAGAAGATCCGCAGCGAGATCGCCCACGCCGAGGAAGCCCGCGAGCAGGCCAGAGCCGCTCTTCACGAGTATGAGCAGAACCTCGCCGAGGCCCGCGAAGAGGCGTCGAGGATGATCGCCCAGGCCAGAGCCGACGCCAAGGCCACCGCCGAGGAACTCAGGGCTCGCAATGAGCAGGAAATCACGGCGATGAAGGATCGGGCCACGCGTGAGATTCAGGCCGCCAAGCAGGCCGCCATTAACGAGCTTCACGCCGAGGCCACCACCCTCGCCATGGCTGTCGCCACCAAGATCCTTGAACGTGAAATCACCGCCGACGACCAGCAGCGGCTCGTCCAGGAGTCGCTCGATGAACTCTCGGCGACGACGCAGCCGAACTGACCGCACACCCGATCGGCCGCAATCCGCGTCCGTTACCCGGAGGTTTTCGCTCCATGGCCAGGCACACCGACGCACTTGCAAAGCTCTACGCCAGGAGTCTCTACGAACTGGCCGACAGCGCCGGCGGGCAGGAGAAGGTCAGCGAGGTCGGCGCCGAGCTCGAGCAGATCTGCGAGTTGGTCCGCGACGACGACCAGTTCCGTGAGTTCTTCGCCTCGCCGCTGATCGATGAGGACCGGCGGGCGGAGAGCCTGCGCCGGATCTTCGCCAACCGCATCACCGATCTGACGCTGCGGTTTCTGCTCGTGCTCAACAGCAAGGGCCGGCTTGGTCATCTCGAAACGATCAACACCGCCTTTGACCAAATCCTGCAGGAGGCCTTCGGCCGGGTCGAAGTGGACGTCTTCCACGCCCAGCCGGTCGAGTCAAGCGACCTCGAGCCGCTCAAGGAGAAGATCGGCCAGGCGCTGGGCAAGGAACCGGTCCTGCACCCGTACCATGACCCGAAGATGATCGGGGGACTCAAACTGCGCATCGGTGATCAGCTCATTGACGGCTCGATCTCCAACCGGCTGCGCAAACTCCGCGAACGACTGGCCTCGGCCGGCTCCGCCGCCGTCCGCCAGAAGCCCGAACGTTTTTTCGAGGGCGACGTGCTGCCTGAATGATCGCCGCCCGTCACCGAAACGACCCTGACCTTGGACCATTGAGGATCCAGCAGTGAAATTCAAAACCGACGAAATCACGTCAGTCATCAAGCAGGAAATCGAACAGTTCTCCAGTGAACTGGAGATCTCCGAAGTCGGCCGCGTCGTCGAGGTCGGCGACGGCATCGCCCGGGTCTACGGCCTGTCTAGGGTGATGGCCGGCGAACTGGTCGAGTTCGAGACCGAATCCGGCACCGTCATGGGCCAGGTCATGAACCTTGAACTCGACACGGTCGGGACGGTGATCTACGGCGACTACCTCGCCGTCCGCGAAGGCGACACCGTCAAGTCCACCGGCCGCCTGCTCGAAGTGCCCGCCGGTGACGCCCTGCTTGGCCGCGTTGTCGATCCGCTCGGCGAACCGCTCGATGGGGGCCCGCCGATTGACACCGGCGGCGAAACCCGCAAGCTCGACATCGTCGCCCCGGGCATCGCCTACCGCCAGCCGGTCAAGGAACCGCTGCAGACCGGCATCAAGGCGATCGACTCGATGATCCCCATCGGCCGCGGCCAGCGCGAGCTGATCATCGGCGATCGCAAGACCGGCAAGACCGCCGTGGCGCTCGATGCGATCATCAACCAGAAATACACCCACCAGACCGACGAGCCGGTGTTCTGCATCTACGTCGCCATCGGCCAGAAGGAATCGACCGTCGCCAGCGTCGTCGAGGATCTGCAGCGCAACGGCGCGATGGACTACACCATCGTCGTCAATGCCGCCTCCAGCGACCCCTCGCCGCTGCAGTACATCGCCCCCTACGCCGGCTGCGCGATGGGCGAGCACTTCATGTGGCAGGGCAAGCACGTGCTGTGCGTCTACGACGACCTCTCCAAGCAGGCCGCCGCCTACCGCCAGCTCTCGCTGCTGCTTCGCCGACCGCCCGGCCGCGAGGCCTACCCCGGCGACGTCTTCTACCTGCACTCGCGACTGCTCGAACGCGCGACCAAGCTCTCCGACGAGCACGGCGGCGGGTCGCTCACCGCCCTGCCCATCATCGAGACCGAGGCGCAGAACATGTCCGCCTATATTCCGACCAACCTGATTTCCATCACGGACGGGCAAATCTACCTCT
>SLJD01000065.1 GCA_007135295.1 Phycisphaerales bacterium | reverse complement strand
CAGGCCGATGCGCTTCATGAAGACGTTGTCGAACCACTCGATGCCGCGCCGCTTGATCAGCACGATCCGTGTGAGATAGCCCGCCCCGAGCGGAATCACGATGTACAGCACGACGGACAGCGCCACCGTGTCCCACGGCACGGCGATGTTCGACAACCCGAGCAGCAGCATCACGATCGGCGCGAACGCGAAGAGCATAATGATGTCGTTGACCGAAACCTGCACGAGCGTGTACGCCGCATCGCCGCGCGTCAGGTAACTCCAGACAAAGACCATCGCGGTGCACGGCGCGGCGCCGAGCAGAATCGCCCCGGCGAGGTACTCGCGGCCCAGGTCCTCCGGAATCCACGGCGCGAACACGAACATCAGGAAGAACCACGCGATCGCGAACATCGTGAACGGCTTGATGAGCCAGTTGACGGTCGTCGTGACGATCAGTCCCTTCGGCTGGCGGCGGATGCCGATGATCGAGGCGAAGTCGATCTGCACCATCATCGGAAAGATCATCGCCCAGATCAGGATCGCCACGGGAATGGAGACCTGCGCGTACTCGAACCGCGAGAGCGTCTCCGGCACGAACGGCAGGAACTGCCCGACGCCGATGCCGATGATGATCGCCAGCGCGACCCACACGGTCAGGAAGCGCTCAAACAGGCCCATCCCCTCGCGCGGGTCGGGGGCATCATCCCGGTTGTTCTCACTGATTGTGCTCGACTTCGGCTCGTTCGTCGTCACGTGGAACTACCATTTCTCAACAAGGATGCGATTTGAATTCAGCTCAACCGGTCGCGGACGCTTCTGTACGCTCACTTGGCCGGGCGATGGCGCGCAGATGATCAATCCCCACCGGCTCATCCATCTGCCACGGCACGATCGCGATGCGCTCGGCATGATCCCGCTTCACCGATTCGATCTGATCGACTTCCCCCGCGGCACGCTGCACGAGCAGGGGATCGGTCGGCCCTGCGGCGGCGAGTGAGGCGTTAATCACCCACGCCCACGGTTCGACGCCCGCGCGACGGAGGTCATCCTGCAACTGCGCCGCTTCCAGAACCGGCGTCGTCTCAGGCAGCGTCACCAGCAGCATCTTCGTCTGCTTCGGGTCCTGCAGTCGCATCATCGGGGTGGTGATCTTGCCGGACTTGTCGCCGACATTGCGCATCACCTCGCGGTGATAGGAACCGGTCGCATCAAGGAGCAGCAGCGTGTGGCCGGTTGGTGCGGTATCAACCACGACGAACTTCTTCGACGCTTCACGAATCACGCGCGAGAACGCATGAAATACCGCGACCTCTTCCGTGCAGGGCGAACGCAGGTCTTCCTCCAGCACTTTTCGGCCCTCTTCATCAAGGTCCCTGCCCTTGGTGGCCATCACCTGCTCGCTGTACCCCTGCGTTTCCGCTTCTGGATCGATTCGGTCAACCTGCAGATTCTCCGGCGCTTCGTCAATCAATTGCTCCACGTGCGCTGCCGGATCGGTCGTGGTCAGATGCACCGGCTCACCGCGTGCTGCAAGCTCGACCGCCACCGCGGCGGCGATGGTCGTCTTCCCCACGCCGCCCTTGCCCATCACCATGACCAGGCCGTTGCCCTGTGAGGCAATCTCATCGACCAGCGCGCTCAATGACGGCACATCGACTGACGGCGGCGCTGCTTCGCCCGCTTCCGTTTGCTCGGCCTGTTCAGGATCAAGCAGCGCTCGCAATGCATCGACACCGAGAAGGTTGTGCCCCTGCAGATCAACGGTATCCCTCGACTGTGACTGCAACCCTTTCGGCATCGCGTCCACGGCATCCTTGCCGCGCTGCCGCATCGCCTGCGCCAGGGGATCATCGCTCTCTGATTCCGGCATCATGCCGTTGATGACCAGCCATTGGTTGTTGACACCGAGCGATTCCAGCTCGCCGCGCGTGCGATCCGCTTCGCGCAATGCCGCCTGCTCCGGCCTGGTGACCAGCACCAGTCGCGTCTGCTCTGCATCCGCGAGCACCCGCACCGCCTCGGCGTAGCGTTCCTTTTGCTTCTCGAGCCCGGCAAGCGGGCCGAGACACGATGCGCCGCTTTCATTGCTTTCGATGAACGAACTCCACGCCGCGGGCAGCTTCATCAGCCGCAGCGTGTGACCGGTCGGCGCCGTATCGAAGATAATGTGGTCATAGCCGCATGTATGCTCATCATCAGTCAGCAACGTCGTGAACTCATCGAACGCTGCAATCTCCGTCGTGCACGCGCCGGAGAGTTGTTCTTCCATATCGCGCACGACTTTCCCGGGCATCGACTCGCGCACGGGATCGATGATCTTTTCCCGATACGACTTTGCGGCGGCCTCGGGGTCGATGTTGAGCGCGCACAGGTTCGGCACACCGGGAATCTGCCGCGGCTTGCTGCTGCCGATCGAGACACCGAACACCTGCGACAGGTTCGAGGCCGGGTCGGTACTGACGAGCAGAACGTGTTTGCCCGCATCCGCGAGTTTCACCGCCGTCGCGCAGGCGAGTGATGTCTTGCCCACACCGCCTTTGCCGGTGAAAAAGAAGAATCGGCCGGGGTGATCGAGCCATGTCATGGTGTTCTGCTTTCGGTTCGAGGGCTTCGGGCAATCCGCGCTGCCTGACGTTCAGCAGCACCCCTCCGGCCCGCAGCATCCGCTGGTCTGCTTTGCTGCGTTCGGCATAACCGACGTCGATGACTCCGCGCCGCCCGCCGATTGCACGAGCGAGACGAGTTGCTCGCGCGTCAGATACACGCCCTGGCTCATCATGCGGCCATTAACCACGATGACCGGCAGGCCGGCCCCGTCCGTCTCATTGACCACCGCCTGCACCTGCTCATTCGCCATGAACGCCTGCGGCTCCTGCGCGAGGTTGTACCGGCGAACCGAAACGCCCTGCTGCGCAAGCCAGTCGAGGTCTGCTGCGAACCGCGAAAGCTGCGGATCAACATCCGTGCCGCACACGCCGGTTGAACAGCACATCGGCGGGTCGAAAACGTCAATCCTTGTCATCATGCTGTTCCTTCCGTTTCGCTTGGGTGCACAAGTGCATCCGGCAGCGTTTGAACATACGCGCGGATCTCATCGCGCACGCGGCGGTAATGATCCAGCGCTTTTTCCGGGTCGTTTTCGTTCGCGGCCAGCTTCGGCGGGTCGTTAAAGCCGTGGTGAATCACCTTCGCCTCGCCGGGGAACACCGGGCACGTCTCGTGGGCATGGCCGCAGACCGTCACGACGACATCAAACGGCACCTCGCCGAGGTCGTCGAGCGTCTTACTCTCGTGGTGCGAGATGTCCACGCCCGCCTCGGCCATGACCGCGGCCGCATGCGGGTTCAGGCCGTGCTTTTCGATCCCCGCTGAAAACGGCTCGATCACATCGCCCTTCAAGTGCCGGGCCCACCCTTCGGCCATCTGACTGCGGCACGAATTGCCCGTGCAGAGGAACAGGACCCGCAACCGCTGTCGCCCATGCATCACCGCCAATGACTCCGCCAAGGACGCCGCCAGCCATCGCCTTCCCGACGACCCCAAACGCCCCCGTCCGCCACACCGGATCCGGCCCGCCTAACCATCAGTTTTTCCATCCATTTCGCCATGTGGCGAATCGTAGACGCCGAAGCCCCCACGTCAACCCCCGGAAGAGAACCCCTCCCCCGGAAGTTTTCCCGGAGGACCCCCGGAAGACCCCCGGAAATTTTCCGGGGGGAGAGCGAGGCGGGCGGCGGCGAGGGTGGCGATGCCGGCGGTTTCGAGGCGGAGCACCGTGGGGCCGAGGTCGATCGCGACGACGCCCGCACTGGTCAGTTGCGCGACCTCATCATCAGTCAGGCCGCCTTCCGGGCCGATCACGAACGTAACGGCGTTCTTGCGCCCGCGCCCTGCTTCGTGCGGCGTTTCGTGCCCTGCTTTGCGCCCGGCTTCGCCGCCGAGTTCGTCCAAGACATCGCGCAGCGGCCGGCCGCCTGGGTGAGCGACGAGCAGCGAACCGCCGCACGCCGCCGGCAGGTCGCCCGGCGTGCATGACGGCTCGATCGTCGGCCGCCACGGCTGGCGGGACTGCTTGCACGCTTCAAGCGCGATGCGCTCCAGACGCGGGCGAAGGTTCGGGCCGATCTTTACGACGCTGCGCCGACACGTCAGCGCCATGATCGACGTTACGCCAAGCTGCGTGGCCATGTTCACGAGCGTCGAGAGCCGGTCGCCCTTGGGCAGCGCCGTCGCAAGTCGCAGCGCCGGCGCGGGCGGGTCGTGCGCGGTTCGATCGTCGATTCGCACAGTCACGTCGCGCCGGCCCCGCGCGTCAACGATCGTCGCGGCCGCGACCGTGCCGCGGCCGTCAAAGACAACCAGCGCATCGCCGACCGCCCGCCGCCGCGCGCCGAGCGCGTGGCGCGCTTCATCGTGGTCGAGCGCAGCCGTTTCACCGGCGGCCGGAATGGCGTCGAGAAAGAACCACGGCGCATCGTTCGAGGGTG
>SLJD01000164.1 GCA_007135295.1 Phycisphaerales bacterium | reverse complement strand
TCGAAGCCGATGCAGACGACGTTCTGCGGCCCGATCCCCTGGACGCCAAAGACCTGCTGACCAACAACGCGAACCGGCATATAACTGACCGAACTGAAATCCGTCACGAAATCAAGTTCAGTGATGGCCTGCTGCTGATCGGGCGGAATGCCGGTCGTGCGAAAGACGAAGCCGTCTGCGAATTCCATGCGGTCAATCCAGCCATCGATCAGCGCCGTCCCGTTCGACCAGGTGCTGACCATGACCGAAATGCCGACCATGAGTGCGCCGGCGGTGAAGCCGTGCCGAAACGGCGTCGCGAGGACGGAGCGGGCGAGCATGCCGGCCGGCAACCGCAGTGCGCGGCTAAACAGTTCCAGCGGCGGGCCGGCCAGGGCTTTGGCCACGATCCACAGTACCGGCACCGCGAGCAGGAAGTAAGCAATGTGCACCGCCGGCAGTCCGATGAACGTGTACAGCCAGAACCGCTGCTCGGCGCTCTCCGGCAGGAGCAGCGCCAATTGCACCCCCATGATGGCCAGGCCAGCCAGCCCGCACGCTGCAATGCTCATCGGCCGGATCGGCTGAGCCTGACGTGCCAAGGCGCGCAGCGGCGTCACCCGACCGGCCAGCCACGCCGGGTACACCGCCCCCGCAAGCCCCGCAGCGAGCGAGCCGATGACAGTGAGATAGATCCCGAACGTTGATATGTACAAATCGACCTCGACCGTGTCGCGCAGCCACCAGAGGAGGGCCGCCGCGAGAGCGATCCCCACCGGAACACCCATCACCGCCCCCATACCGCCGAGCAGCCCCCCCACCATAAGTTGACTGGTGAACAGCTGACTGCGGCTGCCACCGATGCAGCGGATAACCGCCATTTCACGCTGCCGCTCGGTCACCGCTGTCGTCAGGCCTGTGACGATAATGAACGCTGCGCTCATGAACGCCAAGCCTGACGCGACAATCAGACCGAGACGGCTCGCTTCGACGCGGCGGTCGAACCCGGTCCGGGCGAGTTCAGCCGGTTCCAGGCTCAGCGGTTCAGGAAGCTCGGTGTTGTAACGATCGCAGAACGCGTGCACATCAACATCGTCCCGGACGAGAATGGCAATGCTTGAAAGTTGTCCGGTGCGACCGGTGACTTCGCCAAGGACAGTGTGATCTACGTACACACGCGGCCGTTGCAGCGTACCGAGTCGACGGCGTTCGTAGATCCCGGCAACTTCGAACTCGACCGGTTCACCGAACCGCTGGACGTGCAGTTCATCGCCGACCTCAGCTTCAAGGGCTTCCGCGGTCAGCGGATCGATCAGGATCTCACCGGGGTCACGTGCCAGCCGCCCGGCCCTGAGGTCGAGCCGGCGAAAGTCGAGTTCGTATTCGAGGTCCACGCCAACGACATTCGACGTCGTGCGCAGCGGCCGACCGGTCTCAGGATCCGCCCGACCGTCCGCTCGGACGAGAGTCAGCGAACCGCCAAGCCGCCCTGTCGCCAGTTCCACCTCCGGCCAGCTGCGGACCATATCGAGCAGGCCGGCATCGAATCGTCCGTTGAACTGATGAATAATTCTTGCGTCAGTTTCCCCCAGGAACTGGTAGATCTGCTCCTCGGATGTCGCCTGTCCGGAGTGAATGGCGGTGGAAACCGCGACGACAAGGCTCGCGGCGAAGGCAATGGCCGCCACCATCAGCCCCGTGCGGAGCCGCCTACCGGCCAAGTTGTTGAGCGCGAGTCGCCAACTCGGGGACATCAAGGTCTTCCACGTCAAAGGAACCGGTGATGCGTCCGTCGCGCAGCACGTAGACGCGGTGACAGTGTATGGCAGCTGTGGCTTCGTGCGTGACCATGAGCACGGTCAGACTGTGTTCGGACGCCAGCGTGCCGAGCAGATCGAAGAGCTGATCGCTGCTGGACGTATCAAGGTTGCCGGTGGGCTCGTCGGCAAAGAGGACCGGCGGGTCGAACATGAGCGCCCGCGCGATGGCGACACGCTGCTGCTCGCCGCCGGAAAGGGCATCAGGCCGATGCGAGGTCCGGTGCGACATTCCCAAGGCATCCAGGAGTTCTCTCGCCCGGTCACGTGCTGAACGGGCATTCCAACCGTCCAGCAAGGCCGGCAGGGCCACATTTTCCAGCGCGCTGAGCGTGGAAATGAGATTGAACTGCTGGAAGACAATACCGATCCTTCGCCGCCGGAACCGTGTCAGCGCGACCTCATCCAGCAAGTCGATGCGCTCGCCGGCCACTTCAAGCTCACCCGCTTCGGGATGGTCGAGGCCGGCCATAAGGTGCAGCAGCGTCGACTTGCCACTGCCTGAAGCACCCATGATGGCGTAGAACCCGGGCGTGTCGATCGTCAGGTCCACACCCCGAAGCGCGTGCACCTGCCGACGGCCGAGTTGGTAAGTCTTGACGACGCCGCTCAGCCGGATAATCGGATGATCGGCGGTGGGTTCAGCCAACCGGGTGCTTCTCGTCGTAGGTCGGCTGATCCATCAGATCCTCAAGCGGGCTCGTGTCGCTCGTGCGGATCTTGACAAGCCAGCCGTCGTCGAACGGCGAGGAGTTAACCAGCGAAGGGTCCTCGGCCAGCGCTTCGTTGACCTCGACGATCTCGCCGCCGACCACCGAGAACACATCGGCGGTCGTCTTGACCGATTCCAGCTCGCCGACCGGCTCGCCCGGCTCGATCTCAGTGCCCGGCTCCTTCACCTCGACATAAGTGATGTCGGTCAACTCGTCGGCCGCGAACTGGGTGATGCCGAGCGTGACGATGTCACCATCGACGCGGAACCATTCATGCGACTCAGTAAAACGGCAATCGCTGGGGCTGGACATGCCTTCGGCTTCTCCCTGACTGTTGAAATGATGAGCCGGCCATCATACCCGTCAACACGAGTCGGGCAACCGCCCCCACTACCTGTCCGGAGTTCGGGACCCGGCGGACGCCGGCCGCGTCAGGTCTTTCCACCCAATGGCCGCAGCCCAGCACTGGTCGGCACCCGGCCCCGAAGAACCGCCGAGGGCGCCCGGCCATTCACCAATCACCGACAAAAACCCGAACTACAACTTGACCCGCCCCCGAGGATAACTTTGGTTCAATTGGGTAAGATGAAGAAGGCCTCGTGGGGGTTCCGGCCCGGGTATGGGGAAGGTTGGCTGCCCGTGTCGCTCAACCTTCTGGTGATCTTTCTCCCCTCCTGGAAGCACCGGTCCCTTGTGATCGGTGCTTTCTTTGTCGGGTAGTCGACAAGCAACCAATCTCCGCCGTGAATTACTCATCCTCACAACTGGAGCCGAGCCTCCCTTGTTGCGGCGGACTTGCTCTATGCCGCGTGCGTTGTAGACTCGCCGCACATGACTGATCATGCTGAACACTTCGCATGCTGTTGACACTGACCGCCCATTCCGTCCACCGGTTACTTGATCCGTCGTCCGACGGGCTGTCGCTGCTCGACCTTCCGGACTACGTGATCAGTCATCTGCACCTGCGCGGCCTGAACATCGACGCGGACATGCTTGCGGGCTGGACGCTCGAACAGCTCGACGCGCTGCGTGATCAGGCGGACAAGGCTGGCTGCCCATGCCTTGTCCTCTACGATGAAACACCGCTGTCGTTTCTCGACTCCCAATTCGAATCCTCTGCCGAGCGACTGCGCCGCCTCGCGGCGGGAGCAAACCGGCTCGGATGCAATGCGGTTTCGATCCGATGTGACGGCCCGGCCGATGATGACGACGCCCTTGAAGAGACGGCCGACTCGATCCGCAGTCTCATGACCGAAATCGAACGATTTGATCTCAATCTGCTGCTTGCCCCGTGCGAGGGCCTGACCATGGCCCCGGATCGCCTGACCGACCTGATCAAGCGTATCGGCGGGTTCCGCATCGGATCATTGCCGACCTTCGAGCACGCGGCGGCGAGCGGGAACGCGGTCCAGTCCCTGCGCAAGCTCGCCCCTTACGCCGGTGCGATTCATGCCACCGTGCATGGATTTACGAAAGACGGCGAGCACAAGGACTATGATCTGACAGAGTGCATCGAGGCCGTTCAGAGCGTGGGGTTCGTCAACACGCTCGCCATCGATTACACCGGCAACGGCGACCCGGTCGACAACATTGAAAAAGCCCGGTCGGCGCTGCTGGCCGTTATCGAAGCGGAATAACCTGGTTAACCGGACAAAGCCCTTCATGACTGATCCGCCGCTCCAACCCGACCAGCCGATCGTCATCACGATCGACGGGCCCGCCGGCACCGGCAAGTCGACGGTGGCACACCAGCTCGCCGGCCGGCTGGGGCTGGAATTTCTCGACACCGGCGCGATGTACCGGGGGGCGGCCCTGACGGCGCTGGAGCACTCGATCGACCCGGCCGATGGCCCGGCCGTTGCGGATGCACTGCAACGCCATCCGCTGTATTTCGACTGGAAGGTCGATCCGCCGACGCTCATTCAGGACGGCCGGGACATCAGTTCCCGCATCCGCGAACTGGATGTCAGCAGCATCGTTTCGATCGTCGCCGCCCAGCCGTCGGTGCGAGACGTTCTTGTCGAACAGCAGCGACGGATTGCGCAGGAGCACCCGCGGCTTGTCACAGAAGGACGCGATCAGGGCTCGGTCGTCTTTCCTGATGCGCCGATCCGATTCTACCTCGACGCCGACGTCAAGGTACGCGCCGGTCGGCGCGTCGCCCAGATGCAGGCGGCCGGGAAGACCGAAGTCGACGCCGACCACATCTACCGTGACCTGCTTGAACGCGATCGAATCGATTCAACGCGCCGCGACGGCCCGCTCACCCGCCCGCGCGAAGCCATCATGATTGAAACCGATCACCGAAGCGCCGAACAGGTTGTCGACGCCATGGAACAGGCCGTGCGCGAACGGCTTGCCCAACCGGAGCGGCCCTCGTGAGTTGGTGGCAGACTCGGCGGCGGGCGCCCGGGCGGTCCGCAATCTACGTCGTCTTCACCTGGACGTTTCTCCGGGCGCTGACGTACGGCTTCTTCCGGCTTGTATACCGCACGCGATACACCGGCCGGGAGAACGTGCCGCGCGAAGGAGCGGTGCTGTTCGTCGCCAATCACCAGAGCCATTACGATCCCCCGTTGATCGGCGCGCTCGTCGGCGATCGGCCCCTGACGTTCGTCGCCCGCTCGGGGCTCTTCAATTTCAAGCCGTTCGCGTGGTTCATCACTTTTCTCGGCGCAATGCCGATTCGCCAGGGGGAAAGCGATCTGTCGGCGATGAAACGCACGCTCGCCGAACTGGAAGCTGGCCGATGCGTGCTCGTCTTTCCCGAGGGGAGCCGCACGCCGGATGGATCGGTTCATCCGTTTCAGCGCGGCATCTCGCTTCTGCTTAAACGGACGAAGGCGACCATTGTCCCTGTGGCGGTGGAAGGGGTCTACGACGTCTGGCCGACCGGCAGATCGTTTCCCCGCCTGCGCGGTCGTCTCGCGGCCATGGCCGGACAGCCAATCGAGCACGGCGACCTCATGGCCGAAGGCGTTGACAAGGCCGTTGAACGGCTTCGGCACGAGATCGATACGATGCGGATGGAGTTACGCAAGGACCTGCGTGCCCGGACTGGCGGGCGGCTTCCCGCGCCATCAGCCGGCGACCGATTGTTTGGCGAGCAAACCGGCGAGCCCCACCATCCGGATGGTGAACAGGCCGCGTGATGCCAACTCCACGCACATCATGCAGCAGTCGGCAGGTCTCTCCGGCTTCGGTCCGGTGGGGCCGACGGCGACAAGCCGAGTAGCACCCGGCAACGATCAATGCACGCCACGTGCTCGATCGGTTCGTCGCGATTCGCGCTTCGGATGTCGTTGCCCGCAATGCCGATCCCGGTTGACGCCCCATCGTCACTGGATGCTTCAAGAGTCATCAGCGCGTCGGCGAGCAAGGGCTCGAGCACGCTGCCGACCGGGTCCGCGCCCGCCTTGACCGCATCGTGTTGATCGGCAATCAGTTCACCGCGGAATCCTTCCAGCCACCGCCCGGCCAGTCGACGGCGATCGGCGGCAGTGGCGTGGCGGTGCCATTCGGCGAACACGTCTTCAACCGGGGCGGCGACTTCCGCATCCTCAGTCAGTGTCCCGGCGACGATCCGCACCTCAAGCGCCTGGCGCCGCCATACCGGTGACTCCGCCGCCTGGCGGGCCAAGCGATCGGCCATGGCGAACCGCCCAAGGTTCAGCCAACCGCACGCAGCATGCAGACAGACCGCCGGCTCAGACATTTGAACATCTTCCAGCAGCAAACGGGCGGCTTCAAGATTCGAGGTCTGAATGAGCCACCGCAGCCGCAATCCGAACGACTCGGGATCATCGGCCGGGTTACAGTTGGAAACCATCTGCAGCGCATCGAGCATCTGCCCCTGTGCGGCAAGCACACGAGCAGCGAGCGAGCGAGGCGGATCCGTCAGTCGCTCAATCGCGTCCGCGGCCAGCTCGATCTGGCCGGCCGCGAGAAACGTCTCGATCAACTCGATGTGAGCCACCTCATCGTCCGGATGACGGGCGAGCAGTTGCTCCAACCGAATGATTGCCTGCAGCCAGCGGCCCGCCTGACAATCCAACGACGCCGCGAGCAGCAGTGCCTCACGATCATTCGGCCGGTCGCGCAACAACGAGTCGAGCGCTTCCCGGGCAGAATCGGGCCGGCCGATCTCAGCAAGACAGCGGCAGCGCAGCAGGCGAAGGCGCCGGTCGCGCGGCCACTGGAGCAACCCGCGGGCCAGCCGCGCTTCGGCGTCATCAAGATGCCCGGTCTGAAGCAGCCGTTCAATCTGCAGCCGCCGCGCCGGCCGGGAATGTGGAACAACCGTCAGCACCCAGTCAAGCAGTTCAAGGCCTGACTCCGGGTCGCACCACCGGGCTGCATCAAGCAGACGAGCGGCGTTCCAGCGTGCCTGGCGTTCTGTCTCAGCACTGGGAAACACCCAGTCGTCGGTGCGTTCGGCTGATTGCGTGGTCATGCGGCTCGTTTCCCTGGCATGGACGATTTCGCAGCGGGTACCGGCAGAGGTGTCGGCGTGAGCAGTTCCGTTACTGCTCGGGGAATCTCAACCGTCGTACGGCCGATTTCGCCTTCGAGCGTCGCCGGTCCCGCACGGCCGAGTTCGAGCGCATCCTGATTGGCGATCATGATGGACAACTCGGCAATGGCTCGGCGGGCCGCAGCAGGATCGGAGAGATCACCGGCGCACCGCTGCAACGCCGCACGAACCAGACGCATCACTCGATGGTCCGGACGACGCTGCTGGGCGCGAACAAGCGGCTCGATCGCCTGTTCACACGTGGTGAATTCGGCAGCAAGCCGCTCGATCTGCGGCTCGGATGGCCGCTCCATCGGATCACAGGTGAGCAGATCGAGCGAAGCGAGAAACCGGCGAGCGCGGCGGCGGTCCTGCTCGCTGACGGCCGTGTCGAGCAATCGGGTCACAAGCGGCGTGGCGCGGCCCACCCGGCTGGCGGCATGGTGCACGACAATGAGCATCCGCAGCGTACCCGGGTCCTCAATCTTTCGAAGGTTGTCGTACAGCACCGGCAGCGCGTCGTCCGCCCGGCCGTCGTCGATCTCGAGCATCGCGAGAAGTCGCCGGGCCGGCAACGGCGCCGTTGACCGTTTCGCCCACCGCCGAAGTTCGCTGAGCGCCTCGTCGAACCGGCCGATGTGCGCCAGACACGTCAAACGCAGCAGCCGGGACGAAGCGGTGACCAGCCGAAACCCGTCCAGCACCGCCAACGCTGTATGCGGATCACCGAGCGCCAGACGGAGCCTCGCCAGCCGCTCGAGCACCGCCGGACTCGACGGTGCGAGTCGCAGCGCGCTGTCGATCAGCCGCTCGGCCTCGGCGAATCGACCGCGGTGCATCGCGTCGTCAATGGCACCCGCGATCGGCCGGATACGCAAACGGCCCTGGCGATCCGCCGGACGAACATTGATCCGCTCTGAAACACTTGGGACGGCGCGGGCGAACAGTCGACCGATCCGCCGGCGTGACTGCCTGGCGAACCGGCGAATGACGGTCTGCGGCTGCTTGGCCCGTTGGTTGCCCATGCACTGATCTCACGCTCATCCAGTCAAATCGGCCCCGGATCAAGCCGAACCGGGTGGAGCGACATCCGGCCCCTCACTGTCATCGGGCCGATATTCCCCCTGATTCAGTTCGATCAGGCATTGCCGGGCAAAAAATTGTCGATTCCCGGCGAATCGCGGCCCCTGCTTCAAAGGTTCACGCAATCAGTACGCCCGACGGTCGTCGGCGTCGCGCCATTGCAGGTACGAGCGGTTCAGCACTCTGTATCCGCCGGGTGTCGGGTAGTTGCCCGTAAAGTACCAGTCTCCGGTGTACCCGGGCATCGAGCTGCGCAATCCCTCGACGGACTGATACAGCACGTCCACCTGCCCCTTCCACGGAATGTCGCGCGGGGTGACGAGTTCAGCAATTTTTCTGGATAGCTCATCGAGCGAGAACGGCTCATACAGCCGGGCAACATAATTCGTCATCCGTTCCGGCGGCAGATGGGCCTGCTCACGGCAGAGGTCTTCGACCTCCTGGAGAAGCGCTTCCCGCCCCGACTCGATGATCAACGCGACCGCTGCCTCGAATGCGATGAACCGGCCGAGCTGGCTCATGTCGATTCCGTAGCAGTCCGGGTACTGAATCGGCGGAGCGGAACTGACGACAATGATCCGAGCAGGGTTGAGGCGGCTGAGCATCGTGATGATCGATTCGCGCAGTGTCGTGCCACGAACGATCGAGTCATCAACGACGATCAGCGTATCGTCCGGCCCCACGATGCCGCGCGTGATGTCGTAGATGTGCATGACGAGATCGCGCCGCGCGGCGTCATGCGTAATGAAAGTGCGAAGCCGCTGGTCCTTGTGGGCGATCTTCTCGGCCCGAGGCCGCAGCCGCATCGCCCGGACGATGTCTTCGCGTGTCGCGGACCCGGACTGCACCGCGGCCCAGAGCTCATCGACGCGTCGTTGCTGACAGATCGACTCCGCCGCCTCAACCATGCCGGTGTATGCGATTTCAGCGGTGTTGGGAACGTAGCTGAATACGGCACGTTCAAGATCGAAATCGATCGCCTCGAGAACACGCGGAGCGA
The DNA here is from genome assembly GCA_007135295.1 of Phycisphaerales bacterium. Classification (GTDB taxonomy): domain Bacteria; phylum Planctomycetota; class Phycisphaerae; order Phycisphaerales; family SM1A02; genus SLJD01. Next base: position 6,936 of record SLJD01000164.1, on the reverse strand, counting down.
GTTGGCGGCCGAGTTCCTTGCGCTGCTCGTAGATATCCGGATCGTTGCCGCGACTGAAATATATCCGCTCAAAGGTGCATTGCCGCTTTGGCAGCGGCTCAGCGAAACGGGCCTGCTCGATATGACCATTGCGCTTGACGATCAGCACATGGCCGGGCTGGATCGGCTCGATCTGATCCGGTTCGATATTGAAGACCGCGGCGAGAGCGGCCCGCTCGGACGCGGCAGCGACCACCTCATCATCGATGTAATAGAAGCCGGGTCGGATGCCGGATGGATCGCGACACATGAACGTGTCGCCATTGCCCAGGAGCCCGCCGAAGACATAGCCGCCGTCCCAGTCGCGAGCGGCCTTCTCAAGAATGCGCACGAGATTGAGTTGATTGGAGATCTCGATCGCAAGGGGTCGGCCTTCCAGGCCGCGGAATGATCCCGGCCCCATCGTCGAAGCGAGGTGCTCGTGCTCCTTGTCGAGCAGGTAGCCCAGCCGCTCGAGAATCACCTGCGTGTCCGAGTCGCCAACCGGATTGAGGCCGTAATCCACGAGCCGGTTGAACAGCTCGCGAGAATTCGTCATGTTGAAATTGCCCGCAATCGCGAGGTGCCGTGAGGCAGTGTTGTTGTGCCTCACATACGGGTGGCAGAACGCGACCGAATGCCCCGCATGCGTGCCATAGCGCAGGTGGCCGAGATACGTCTCGCCGAGAAACTCGCACCGGCGCTTGAGCTCGACATCGCTCAGTTCCCCGATCGCCGACCAGTCGAGGCCGCGCAGATCGCGGTTTGTGATGTCAAAAAGCCGCTCCAAGGCGTTGCGCCGAGGTGAGCGGACGCGGCGGAAATATTCGTCGCCCGGCGGCATGTCGAACTTGATCGTCGCCAGGCCGGCGCCGTCCTGACCGCGGTTGTGCTGCTTTTCCATGAGCAGATACAACCGCCGCAGCCCCCACGCCGGATCGTCGTAACGGCTCGTGTAATAGGACAGCGGCTGGCGAAGTCGCACCATGGCCAGGCCGCATTCGTGGCCGATGAAGTCACTCATGGAAGCGAAAAGCGTAGCCACCCTGCGACACCCCATCAACACCCCTCAGCCGGTTCACGCACCAACCACGCTGCAGGGCGACTTCGGGCTCGGTCGGCGGGCCCCTCCTGCTGGTTTGCCTTCCGCCCCGCCAGTTTGCCTTCCGCGAGGTCCAATCAGCGGGACTTCTGGGCTTCCGGGGTGTTTCTTCCGCGGGATGTCTTCCGGGAACCTTCTTCCGGGTGCCTTCTTCCGGGTGCCTTCTTTCGGGGAGTACTTCCCGGCTTTCTCCGGGGCTTTTCTTCCGATGGTGAGTGATGAAAATGGTGGGATGAGTGACCTGCGGCCCGAATCGATGACGTGGACCGTTCTTCTGGCTAAATGGATGGATTTCGCACGGTCGTCCGTCGCCTTGCCGGACGACCACGAGGGGCGGCGGTGGCGCGATTCGGTCACACCGCTGATCACCCTCCAGGCCGTCACGTTCGCACTCGGCGAGGTAGATGAACTACCGGCGATGGATCAGCCGTATGCAATCGACCGCGCTGAAGTGCTTCTCCAGGAGCACACCTCGTCGCTTGAACGGACCTGGGCCGGCGACGCCATGCCCGCAATGGTTGCCGAGATCATCGACGACGCCCGGTCCGCACTTGCCCGAGTCACGACCGTCACCGAACTCATCTGGCTGGGCCCAGGCGTGTATGAAGTGCCGGATTTCGGAATCGAGGAATGCGGGGGAACACTCGCCGTCATGCAGCCGGGCACACTCGCCCGGCCGGGGGAACCGATCGCATGGTGGATAGGCTGCGAAGGCGTGCCGTCTGCCATGATCGATGGCTCTCAATCGCTGAACACCAGACGTGTGCGGCACCCCCGTCAGGTCTACCGAGTTATCGACGAGAACGGTTCGATGCCACGCGACATCATTGCTGCAATCGAACCGGACGGTCAGCAAAGTCAAGGCGACAACGACGACACCCTGCCGGAGAACGTGCTGCCGCTGCTCGTACCGCTCTTCGAGGACGGCCGGCCGGTCGGCCATTTCACTCTCGACCCCGGCGACTGGATCGAGCATCAGCGTGCCGCCCACCCAGGCCCCGCGGAAGCTTCCTTCGAGGTCATCGACCGCTCATCTGCGGAACACTCGCCCGGCAATCGATCAGTGAAAGAGTGAAGGCTGAACCGGCGTGTTCTGCTGACCAGACCGGTCAGGACTGGCCCCGCTCGCACCTTTCGCCGCCTGCCCATCCATGCTCGCCGGAGCAGATTGCCTGCAGTCAAGCATAGCCGTCGGCGTGTGCTGGTTTGAGATCGTCAACGACGCGTGCAGGTGGGGTGCCCGTTTGCGATAGAGCCGGTCGATCACCATCGGACAGTTGCACTGTTGCGAGAGGTGCAGCAGCGCCACATACCGCAGATTGGCCCGCTCGCTCATCGTCACGACCGCGTCGAGTGACTCCTCGTTTGACAGGTGCCCGTGGCCGTTCATGATCCGCCGCTTGAGGAACGTCGGCCGAGCGCTGGCAAGTTGCATGGCCCGGTCGTAATTCGACTCAATCGCCAACCCGTCGACGCCGTCGAACAGATCAAACAGGTGCTCCGGGACATGGCCGAGGTCCGTCGCGTACCCGACCGCCGCTCCGCCGCACTCGATCCGGTAGGCGATCGAGCCATGATCATCATGGGCGAGACGCGTCGTCTGCACGCTTACGCCATCTCGCTCAAAGGACCGCACAAACGCGCAGCACCCCGTCGGCCGCTCGTGACCCCGGAACGCCAGCAGCATGTGCGAAGAGTGAACGTGCAGCCGGATGCCAAGCTTCTCGGCCCGGCGGACCATGTTCGGGTGCAGATGATCGGTGTCGGGATGGGTGATGAGAATGTCGGTGATATCCGACAGCGAAGCGCCAAGCATCCGCAGCCGACGATTCGTCTGCCGCGGCGAGAGCCCCGCATCAATCAGCCACCGACGTGGCGATGCGACATCCCGGCCTGCCGATGCCTCGATATAGGAACAGTTGCCTCCTGATCCGCTTCCCAGCACACAGAGCTGCAACGACATCCATGCCCTTTCTTCACGCTCACACGACGAACGTCCCCGCGATCGCACATTCTACACCGTGGACGAACGAGACCGCGCGCCACATCGAGTTCCCTTGCGGGATTCGTCAACTTGCTGGAGCCGTCACGATATTCGCGTCTGCAGCCGGCAAAATCTGAACGGTATGACGGGGCCGTATCTTCCTTGGCCATTCAGATCAGTGAGAGGGCCTAGGGACCGTACCGTGCGCCACGATTGCACGGTGAGACCTCGTTCAGTCGCGGTACCCGGTACAAGGTTCCGTCCCGGTACAAGTCCGGAAACAACCCACAATGGCTGGGTGACGATTGAAATGTGAAGGGGCATGCGATGAACGGACCTCGAATACTCGGACTCGTGGTGCTGATCGTCGGGATTGTGCTGCTCGGCATGGCGTATAACGCGGCCCAATCACCCGGCGAGCAACTCTTCGAAGGTGTCATGGGTCGATTCACTGAACAGACGATGTGGCTGATTATCCTCGGCGTGGCCGGGGTCGTCGGCGGCGGGGCACTGCTCGTGTTTGGGAAGAAATAGTCCCCAGTGAGCTGTGAGTGAGCTGTGAATTCACCACTCGAAGAATCGGCATCAGAATCACAACAGGAGATCTGCGACATGCTCGGATGGGCCTTGACATTTTTCATCGTGGCGGTCATCGCCGCCATCCTCGGTTTCGGCGGCATCGCCGGTGCAGCCGCGGAAATCGCCCAGATTCTCTTCTTCATCTTCATCGTTCTGTTCGTGATCAGTCTCATCATGGGACTCGTCCGCGGGCGCACCCCCCCCACCTGATCGCGCTGATCGCGAAAAACCTGATCGCGCCTGATCGAGAACGTCTGATCGCAAAATCATGGCTGCGGCCGATTGGCGGCTGACCACGGACAGCATCCCCGGGGCGGACCCGGTTATGCCTCCCGGTTCCGCATGAAGTCCGCGACGTGGGCGAATCGCTGTTCGAGGAACGCGCGGAGGTCGCCGGTGATGTTCCGGTCGTCCATCGCACGACGCATGCAGGCAAGCCACTGGTCGCGCTCGGTTTCCCCGATGGGAAACGGCATGTGCCTGCCCCGAAGCCGGGGATGGCCGCGGCGCTGGATGTACAGGTTCGGCCCGCCGAGCCAGCCGCAGAGAAATTCATAGAGTTTGTCACGCGATTCGCTGAGGTCGTCCGGATGCAGGTCGCGGATGGTCCGGAACGCAGGGTCGCGGTCCATGTGGTCATAGAACGTGTCGACCAGGCCGCGAACTTCCGCGTCGCCGCCAATCGCGTCATACGGAGTATTGTCGGGGCCGAAGGGATGGGTCATGTGCCGGGGTGAGGGAAACATTCCTGGATCCAGGTGCGAGCTGCGTCGACGACGGCCCTTGCGGAGAAGTCAATAAACACTATTCACCCTGCTCGAGCACCGCCATGAAGGCCGACTGCGGAATGTTCACCGAGCCGACGGTCTTCATCCGCTTCTTGCCTTCCTTCTGGCGTTCGAGGAGCTTTCGTTTCCGCGTCACGTCGCCGCCGTAGCACTTCGCGGTGACATTCTTGCGCATCGCCTTGACCGACTCACGGGCAATGATTTTGCCGCCAATCGACGCCTGCAGGGGGATCTCGAACTGGTGGCGGTCGATCTGCTTCTTGAGCTTCTGCAGGATCAGCCGCGACCGGTGCTCGGCCATCTCGCGGTGGCAGATCAGACTCAGCGCCTCGACCGGTTCGCCGTTGACGAGGATGCTCACTTTCGCGAGCTTGTCGGCGCGGTACTCGACCAGTTCGTAATCCATCGTCCCGAAGCCGCGGGTGATCGACTTCAGCTTGTCGTAGAAATCGTAGATGATCTCGGCGAGCGGCAGTTCGTAATCAAGGATCTGGCGATTCTCGGAGACGAACTTCTGGCCCTTGTAGATGCCTCGCCTGTTCTCGCACAACCGCATGAGATCGCCGATGTTCTCCGTCGGGCAGATGATCTCCACCCGAACGATCGGCTCGCGGATCTCCTTGACGTTGGAGAGGTCGGGAAGGTCAGCGGGGTTGTGGATCTCCAGCAGTTCACCGTCGACCATTTCAATCTGGTAACTGACGGTCGGCGCGGTCTGGACGATCTCGACGTTGCCCTCACGCTCCAGCCGCTCCTGGACAATCTCCATGTGCAGCAGGCCAAGAAAACCACACCGGAAGCCGAACCCGAGTGCTTCGGAGTGCTGCGGCTCGAAGGTGAAGCTCGCGTCGTTGAGGTGGAGCTTCTCAATCGCGTCGCGCAGGTCTTCGTAGTCGGCCTTCTTGCCACTGTCCCCGATGCTTGCGGGATAGAACTCGCAGAAGACCATCTGCTTGGGCTCTTCATAGCCGGGCAGAGGCATCTTCGCGGGCCGGGCGTCGAGCGTCACCGTGTCGCCGACGCGCACATCGCCGAGCGATTTGATTGACGCAATCATGTACCCGACTTCCGACGGGCCCAGTCGGCTGAGTTTCTTCGGAGCCGGCGCGTAGCAGCCGAGTTCGTTGACCGTATACGTCCGGCCGGCGCCCATCATGCGGATGCGGTCGCCGACCTTCAGTTCCCCGTCGAACACACGGATGTAGGCGATCACGCCGCGGTAGTCGTCGTAGTGGCTGTCAAATATCAGGGCGCGGGTGTGGTCGGTCTCGGGCGGACGGGGGTCGGGCAGCTTCTCGCAGATCGTGTCGAGCAATTCCAGGATGCCCTGCCCCGTCTTCGCCGAGCAGTAAATGCAGTCCTCGGCCGGCAGGCCGAGCACCTGCTCAATCTCCATCGCGACGCGGTCGGGGTCGGCGGCGGGCAGATCGATCTTGTTGACGACGGGGATCAGTTCAAGGTTGTTCTCGACGGCGAGGTACGCGTTCGCAACAGTCTGGGCCTCCACGCCCTGGGTCGAATCCACGACAAGCACCGCGCCTTCGCACGCGGTCAGCGCCCGGCTGACTTCGTACGCGAAATCGACATGGCCGGGCGTGTCGATGAAGTTGAGCATGTACTCCTCGCCCTGGTACGTGTGCCGTACCGTGACCGCCGAGGCCTTGATCGTGATGCCGCGCTCCCGCTCGAGGTCCATGTCGTCGAGCAGAAGGTCGCGGAACTCGCGGGCGGTGACGGCCTTGGTGGCCTGGAGCAGACGGTCAGCGAGGGTGCTCTTGCCGTGATCGATGTGGGCGATAATGGAGAAATTGCGGATGCGCACGAACGCTCGGGACCTCCAGACGGTGGAAAGCCCCGCATTGTAGCCGAATCCCGCCGGGCCGCTGCGAGGAGCACGGCCGTGGGGGCCTGGGAGACGTGAAGGGCGTGGAGGGGGCGTGGCTTCAGGGAAGCTTCCGAACGGATCACGCGTTCGCCCGCACGGTTCTCGGCGTGGATCTTCTCGGCCTTCTCCTCCGACATGTCATGCGGCAGCATGCGGCGGACCGTTCGTATTCGATGTTGCCTCGCCCAAGTCACCCCTGCACCGCCGGCACCCACGCGGTCGTTCGGCCGGCACAGGTCATGTGCTCAATGCGCTCGCCCTTCGATGTTCGCGCGTTGCTGTTCTTTCCCCATCGGTGGTGAAAAAGCCATGTCTTCGGGAACCGCTCCTTCTCCGCGTTGACAGCGCACGACTTCTCGATCACGCGCTTGAGGACCGTGCGAAGGTGTTTTGCCTGCGTCTCCGAGAGATCACTCGCCCGCTTCCGAGGGTCGAGCTTCGCCTGATAGAGCACTTCGTCGGCAATCCAGTTGCCGACGCCGGCGGCAAACTTCTGATCGAGCAGGACCGCCTTGACCGGCGTTTGGCGCCGCGTCAACTGCCGGACAAACTCATCAGGCGCCAGCAGTTCATGCAGCGG
>SLJD01000230.1 GCA_007135295.1 Phycisphaerales bacterium | reverse complement strand
TATCCCTGTGCCGCCTTCGTGTCGTGGTGCTATCGCTTCCAATGCTTTCATCGCAAGCCATGCACGAATCGGACACCGACTCGACAAAAAAATACTGTTCCGCAGGGGTCTAATTGGGCTGTGCTATCGGCCGTCATCGCCGGATGCTTCACCATTCATGCCGCCGGTCAGTACGACAGTGCGACTGAACACACATCCCAGCCGCTTGACGGCGGGTGGTACGCCAAAGGGTCAGCGCTCATCGTCCAGCCACGCAGCAGCGAACTGCGTGATAATACTGGTTTCATTGACGCCGAACTCAGCGCGCTCGGCCTGTCGACGGACGACTTTCGGCTCGGCGGCGATACCGGTTTCGGCGCCACGATCGGCGCGGGGTATGAATTCGAGAATGCGCCCCTCTCCCTCGAATTGGAGTACGGCTTTCGCACGTCGGACTTTGATGACATCTACGGTGCGGGGGAGTCATTCAATGCTGACGGCGACTTCCGCAGCCACAGCATCATGGTCAACGCCTTGGCTGAGTGGCAGTTCGACGACAATCCGATGGGACTGTACGGCGGTGGCGGCATCGGCATGACACGAACGTCGGCGAACCTGTCCCGGCTGGACGGCATATCGACCGGGCTCACCCGGGACAACGACACGACCTTTGCGTATCAACTGATGGGCGGTGTCACCGTCGATGTGGGAGACCGAACCAGACTGCTTGGCGGCGTGCGGTACTTCGATGCGGGAAATGTCGACTTCGAGGTTCTGGGCGGCAAGAACCGAAGCTTCAACTTTGAACTCGGTCTGCGGGTGTATTTCTGATACGCACTCTCTGATCGAACGGGCCGGCTTCGGGTGGTGATGACCGCGCAAGAAGCCGGTCGTCACCGGGCGGTCGGGGGTCGTGTCACGCTGGTCGTATAACATGCGGCGACCGCGGGGCAGCCGCCGGCCGCCCTTCTTTCTGCAGCAATCACACGCGACGGCTTCGATCCTCAGGCCGGGGCGGATTCCGTTTCGGGCAGGACGCTTCGGACGTGCAGTTCCTCAAGCTGAGCGGGATCGACCGGTCCGGGCGCACCGGTCATGAGGTCGCCGCCGGTCTGCGTTTTGGGGAACGCGATGACATCGCGGATGTTCTCCGTCCCGACGAGGTGCATCACCAGCCGATCGAGGCCGAAGGCGATTCCGCCATGCGGCGGCGCGCCGTACTTGAGCGCGTCGAGCAGAAAGCCGAACTTCTCCTGCGCTTCCTCTTCGCCGATGCCGAGGATGCTGAACACTCGCTGCTGAACGTCGGGCTGGTGGATACGGATCGACCCGCCGCCGATCTCCGAGCCGTTGACGACAATGTCGTAGCCGTCCGAAAGGCACGCGGCGGGATCGCTGGCCAGCAGTTCCATCTGATCGGCCCGGGGCGAGGTGAACGGGTGGTGGGATGAATGCCACCGCCGGGCGTCTTCATCCCATTCGAACATCGGGAAATCCACCACCCACAGGAAATCCCACCGGCCTTCGGGGATGAGATCGAGATCGCGGGCGATGCGGTTGCGCAGCTCGCCGAGCGCGCGGGTCGCGATCGAGTACGAATCGGCTCCGAAAAGCACGGTATCGCCAGGTTCGAGGCCGAGCCGCTGAACAAGCTCGTCGGCGATCGGCTCGATGAATCGCGCGATCCCGGTCTCCAGCCCATTGTCCGTGTACTTGACCACGGGCACGCCGCCGGCCTTGAACTGCTTGACGAACTCGCTGTAGCCGTCGGTCATCTTGCGCGTGAGCTTCTCCGCCCCGCCGGGCACACGGATTGCCTTGACCACGCCGCTCTCTTTGGCGAGTGCGTCCTGAAAGACCTTGAACTCGGTCTTCGCGGCGAGATCGGAAACATCGACGAGTTCCAGCCCGAACCGCGTGTCGGGGCGGTCGATGCCGAACCGGTCCATCGCTTCGCGATACGTCATGACGGGGATTTCGCCGATCTCGACGTCGAGCACCTGCTTCCACAGCGTGCGCAGGAAGCCGTTCATCAGATCCATCACCTCGTCGCGACTCGTGAAGCTCAGTTCGAGGTCGATCTGGCTGAACTCCGCCTGCCGGTCCGCACGGGGGTCTTCGTCACGGAAGCAGCGGACGATCTGCAGATACCGGTCGACGCCGGCGACCATGAGAATCTGCTTGAAGATCTGCGGGCTCTGCGGCAGTGCGTACCACTGGCCGGGGTAGAGACGCGAGGGCACGATGAAGTCGCGCGCACCTTCGGGCGTGGTCTTGATGAGAAACGGCGTCTCGATCTCGGTAAAGCCGTGGTGATCAAAGTAATCGCGGGCAATCTTCGTGACCCGGTGGCGCGTGCGCAGAATGTTCTGCATGCGGGCGCGGCGGAGGTCGATGTACCGATGGCGCAGCCGCTTCTCCTCGTCGATCTTCTCCGCTTCGTGCTGATCGGGAAGGATGGGGACGGTCTGGGACTTGTTCAGAATCTCGATGGATTCGGCGAGCAGTTCGATCTCGCCGGTCGCGAGTTTCGGATTCGGCCCGCCGGTGCGCATGCGCACGGTGCCGTGGACGGCGATGACATCTTCGCGCCGCAGGGCCTTGGCCTGGTCGATCACGTCCGTCGAGCCGTCTTCAACGTTGAACACGACCTGCGTGAGGCCTTCGCGATCGCGCAGGTCAATGAAGAGCAGACCCTTGCTCTGATCGCGGTAGGTGTTGACCCAGCCGGCGAGGGTGGCCGGCTGGCCGGCGTGCTCGGCCCGGAGCTGGCCGCACGTATGACTTCGCTTGAACTCCATTGACACGTCTTCCCGTCAAGGTTGCGGACTGAAAGCCGCCCATCGTAGCCGACCTTGGACACCTCGGCACGTGCGGGGCAATGAGAAGCGGCCAGCGCGGCGACACGGCGCTTTGATCGACACGTGGCCGCCAGGGCTGAAGGCGACGCCGCATATTCACGCTGCTTATACAGCGATGTCGACGACACTGAATGCTGAAGTGCCCGGGCCGGCGGCCGCAATCAGCCGCCGATCTGGCTCATCGCCCGGTTGCCCCGATTCGAATGCGTTTCGGGCTTGAGGACCACGCACCGGCCGAAGAGGTCGACGATTTCGTCACGCCGGGGGCTCGGCCGCAGGGCGGGCATGACGTCGACTTCGCCGCCGTCGAACAGGCAACTGCGCAGCTCGCCCGTCGACGTCAACCGCAGGCGGTTGCATGTCTCGCAGAAGGGTTTGCTCATCGCGCTGATGAAGCCGATCCGCCCTTTCGCCCCGGGCAGGCGGTAGACGTTGGCGGGGCCGACGCCGACCTCGCTGCCGCGGTCGACCGGCTCCGGCTCGCCGTGCCGCTCTGCGATGCGATCCTTGACGATGGCGTTGTCGACCCAGACATCATCGGGATCCACGCCGGGGGCGGTCAGCCGGCTGTCGCCGAGCGGCATGTACTCGATAAAGCGGATCGTCCACGGCTTGTCGATGGTCAGGGCGGCGAGGTCGGCGACCTCATCGTCATTGATGCGCTTCATGACGACGACGTTGAACTTGAGTTTCTCGAAGCCGGCGTCTTCGGCTGCTTCGACGCCACGGTGGAACTGCTCGATTCGCCCCCCGCCGGTGATCTGCTCGTAGCGCTGCGGCTGGAGGGTGTCGACGCTGAGCGTCAGCCGGTCGACGCCGGCCTCGCGAAGCGGTTCGGCAAGGCGGTGCAGTTGCAGGCCGTTGGTCGTCAGGGAGAGGTCATCCGGGCCGAGGTCGGCGAGGCGGCGGAGAATATCGAGCAGGTCCCGCCGAACGGTCGGCTCGCCGCCGGTGATCTTGATGTGGGTGATGCCGATTTCGACGGCGGCGGCGGCGATGGCCTCAAAGTCCGGGGCCTGAAGCAGCTCGTCCTTGTCATGAAAGTCCATTCCACCTTCAGGCATGCAGTAGATGCAGCGAAGGTTGCACCGGTCTGTGACAGAGACTCTCAGAAGCTTGACCGCATCAAGACTTCGCGGCCCGTTGGCGTACTCGGGCCGCTGGACCTCGTCGTTCAACACGGGCAGGGCAATGGGGCGGCCTGTCATGGCGGCATTGTAGTCCCGCCTGCGGGACGCCGATCGTGATTCTGGTCGGGGCGACAACAGGGATTTTTTGAAATTGTCGGTGAAGATCGCAATATTCGCGCCGGGGTGTTGGTTTGGTCGCAAAGATGCCCGGCGACGGGCGTCCGGACCACGTGTACAGCGGAGTGCGTCCGACAATTCGAGCGTTCGTCACGCCAGGCGGCGTGAAACGGCGCAGGCCGGATCGTTGAGCCCCATTGCATGATTGTGAACTGGAAATCGTGCGGGGCGTGGCCTGAGCCGGGCCGCGGAGTGTGTCGGGCGCACAACTGTCAGTCAGGAGGTGACTTATGACATCGAGAACCATATTGGCATTGCTGGCCAGCGGATCACTGGCGTTGACCGGTGCCTCTTTGACCGGCTGCAACGGCGATTTTGATCAGCCCGCGCCGCCGG
>SLJD01000298.1 GCA_007135295.1 Phycisphaerales bacterium | reverse complement strand
CGGATCGAAACTGGAAGGGAACTGCATGCCCGACTGCCCCTGGCCCGGCCTGACCTCCAACATCCTGCCCGCAGCCGTGACGGCGATGCTCTTCGCATGGCCGGGGACACCGGCGGCAGGCCACGCACCGGAGCAGGCGGCCGGTTCGTCCCCATCAGCCGCGAGCCCGACCGTGCGCCTCGACTACCGCCCGTCGGCCCGCCACCTCACCGGCCCACCACCACAATCACCGCAGAACGACGAACCATTCGATGCCAACCCGCCGCACGGGGGATTCGGCGACGATCCGTTCCGGGCACGGACAACCGTGTGGACGGCGAGCGGCGCGTACTCCCGCGACCCGGACCACGCGCACATTTACCTGACGCAGGTCACTGCCGGCTATTACCTGTATGACAATTTCGCGGTGCATCTCGGAGGCACATTCGGCTATGCCGACAGCGAACGGAGCGGCCGCAGCGGCGTACTCGGCGGGCCGGAATTCCGCCTTCGCTGGCATGTCTGGCAGGAAGGCCGCTGGTCGGCGTTCATTGACGGATCGGCTGGCATGGTCTTTCATCAGACGCGCCTGACCGAGGACAGCCTGCCTTTCAACTTCAACCTGCAGGCCGGCGCGGGGGCCACCTACCAGCTTGATTCGCGCACCATCCTCAAGGGCGGAGCGCGGTGGCATCACTTCTCCAACGCCCGCGTCAAAGGCGTCGGCCGCAACATCGGTTACGACGGGCCGATGGTCTATTTCGGCATCATGCGGCCGTTCTGACGGCGGTGCCGGCCCGGGTTGGTCGGATCACCGGTCCGACGTACTGCCGTCATCATCGTCAGGGTCATCCTCCCCCTGCTCCGCGTCGACAGCCTTCTCGGCATCCTCGGCAGAGATGACGCGCACCGTTTCAATGAACACCGGCTCTGCCGGCACATCGCGCCGGCCGTCACGCACCGTCGTCGGAACCTCGCGGATGGCGTCGACGACGTCCATGCCGGCGATGACCTTTCCGAACACCGCATACGCCGCCCCGCCGCGCGGCTGATCGAGTGCGGGATTGTCGGTGACGTTGATGAAGAACTGGCTCGTGGCGGAGTCCGGCTCTGCGGTGCGGGCCATCGCGATCGTGCCGCGTTCGTTGTTCAAACCGTTGTCCCACTCGTTCTCGATCGGGTCGCGGGTTTCCTTGCGCTGCATGTCCTCGGTGAGGCCGCCGCCCTGGATCATGAAGTTGCTGATCACGCGGTGGAAGATCGTGCCGTCGTAGAACTCGTCCTCGACGTACTGCACAAAGTTGTCGACCGAGATCGGCGCCCGCTCAGCGTCAAGCTCGAGATAGATCGTCCCCTTGCTTGTCTCCATGCTGACGAAGACCGGCGCGGCCGGCTCATTTCCCGCGTCATCATCGCCGTCATCAGCAATGGCGTGCGGTCCCGCCAGGGCCAATGCGCACAACACCGACAGACCGGCCGCAAAGGTGGCAAGCGAGAAACCCGAGCGGTGAACGTGCGTCGCAAACAGTGACATACGGTTCTCCTTCTCTCTGGCCAGCCGTCATCGCCACAGATCGACGTTCGAGCGGCACGAGGGACAGTCTCAATCCGAGCGCATCAGGATAGCACGCACGCGGTTCTCGGGCGAAACTCGACGAAAAAAAGCCGCCATCCGTCAACCGATCAATACACCGGCTCGTCCGGCAGCCGCGTCGCGCTGCCGCGGCCCGGCCGAAGGCGTTGCTCGAACTCCTCCACCGGCTCGTACCACTCGCGCTCTGTGAACAATTCGACCCGTTCGTAGAGTTCCTCAAGATGATCGCGGCGGAACGAGCGGATCTCGCGCCACAGCTCTTCAAGTTCCCTCCTGCTCGGAGATCTCTCCTCAAGATTCCGGGCAAGCAATGCATCGATCGCTCTCTTGAACCGACGAACGCGGCCCTGATGCCACTGCCGCTGCTCCTGCCGCATGGCGATGACCGTCGCACGATCGTCGTCATCGAGATCATCGTTGCGCAGCGTGAGCGTAAACAAATCCTCGTGCAGGTTCATCACATGATCCGGGTACAACTCAGGGTACATCACTCGACGAACCGCCCGCTCGAAACGGTCAGCCGTCTCTTCCCCATTATCATCGTCAGCATTTGACCGAATCGCCCGGGCAAATCGCGCCGCGGCCTCCTGCGTGGCGCGATGGACTCGACGCTCGGCGCGCACCAGATCCGCCACGGCCTGATCCCGTGCGCGGCGTCGCTGATCAGCATCGCCATCCTCCGCCACACGCGCTACGGAAAGCCGCACCGATGCAAGACGCCGGCGTGATTGTGCTTCACGTCTGTGACGCAGCGCTGAAGCGATGTCATCGAGGTATTGCAGCGTTATCTGTCGCACATGCTCTGACGTCGCATCAATCTCCAGCGTGCCCAGCAGATCGATCAGATCAAGATCGACGCCGGGAAGCGGCCGGACGTAAACCTGCGTCTCCAGCAGGCGGTAACGTCCTTCTTCGTCGAGCGTGATCGGTCCGCCGGACACACTCCGTCGCAACGGCTTCCGAGTCAACGCATACCGATTCCGCTGCCGAAGCAGCTCAACATACGGCCAGGGCCATTCGCCCGGCTCGATGTCGGCATCCTGCATCCATCCGGCAAGCAGTTCGCGATCGAGGCCCCGCTGTCGGCGAAGCATCGCATCGCGCGTTTCATTGATGGCCCGGCGATTCTCAAGGCTTTCAAACGGCGAAGGAACACCGGCATCGCCGCGCGTCAGAAACAGACTGCGCTCCCAGATATCACGAACATGCCGCTCAGCCACCTTACGCTGCGCTTCAAGGTACGCAACATATCGCTCATACATGCTCGCCTCGACTGATTCGCGGCTTCGCTCGCCGGTCTCCGCCTCATCGAGGAAGGCCGCAATGGTGTGCTCCGCTTCATCAAATCCCATAGGCCGGGGGATCCAGACAAGCACACGTCTGCTTTTGGCGTTGCTGCCTTCGCCCGGCGGCGGCTCAAGCTGATCACGGACCTCACCGGCGATGCTGCCGTCGCCGTGGTCGCTCAGTCGCCTCGTAAGCTCGCCGGCTGCTGCTCGCGCCCGGGCAGCCAGATCCTCCGAGGAAGCCGGCGGATCATCGGAATCATCGGCGGCAACCCCACCGACCGTTGACATCAGCAACCATACGACGAGCGCAGCGCACATGCAGCGAGGTGCGCTGGCTCCACCGAGACGTGGCCGATATGAACTCATGACTCCTCCCGCGCGCCAATTCAGCCCGGTCCACCAACACAGGGGACGGCCTCATACACAGTACGGTACGGCGTGCCCGCCGGCCGAACAAGAAAGAAGCTCAGGGACGGCTGTCCCTGAGCTTGATTGATGGTCGATGGATGTGTCGTGCGAGTCGCGCTGCTGTCAGATTACGCTTCCGCGGCCATCTTCTCGGCCTTGGCGCGAGCGTCGTCAAGCGTGCCGACGTACATGAACGCTGACTCGGGCAGGTCGTCGCCTTCGCCGTCGCACAGCCGGTCGAACGAATCGATCGTCTCCTCGAGCGGGGTGGTGACGCCCGGGAACCCGGTGAACACCTCGGCGACGTAGAACGGCTGGGAGAGAAAGCGTTCGATCTTCCGCGCCCGGCTGACGGTGAGCTTGTCCTCTTCAGAGAGTTCGTCGACGCCGAGAATCGCGATGATGTCCTGCAGGTCCTTGTACCGCTGAAGAATCGACTGGACCTTCCGGGCGACGTTGTAGTGCCGCTCGCCGAGCACCGACGGGTCGAGAATACGCGAGGTCGAACCGAGCGGGTCGACCGCGGGGAAGATGCCCTTTTCCGCGATGGAGCGCTCGAGCACGACGAACGCATCGAGGTGAGCGAACGTCGTCGCCGGCGCGGGGTCGGTCAGGTCGTCCGCCGGGACGTAAATCGCCTGCACTGAGGTGATCGCGCCCTTGCTCGTCGAGGTGATCCGCTCCTGCAGGTCGCCCATCTCGGTCGAGAGCGTCGGCTGGTAGCCCACGGCGGACGGCATGCGGCCGAGCAGCGCCGACACCTCGGCCCCGGCCTGCGTGAAGCGGAACACGTTGTCGACGAAGATCAGCGTTTCCTTGCCGGACGCGTCGCGGAACTCCTCGGCCATGGTCAGGGCGGACAGCGCGACACGGAGACGCGCGCCCGGCGGCTCGTTCATCTGACCGAAGACCATCGCCACCTTGTCCAGCACGTGGGCTTTCTGGCCGTTTTCGTCGGTGTACTCGGCCTCGCCCATTTCCAGCCAGAGGTCGTTGCCCTCACGCGTGCGTTCACCGACGCCGGCGAAGACGGAGTAGCCGCCGAACTCACGCGCGACGCGGGCAATCATTTCCTGAATGATGACGGTCTTGCCCACACCCGCCCCGCCGAACATCCCGATCTTGCCGCCGCGGACGAACGGACAGAGCAGGTCGATGACCTTGATGCCCGTTTCCAGAATTTCGGTCTTCGGGTTGAGATCCACGAACTCCGGCGGTT
>SLJD01000341.1 GCA_007135295.1 Phycisphaerales bacterium | reverse complement strand
CTGGTCGGCTGGCTCTGGGGCCGCCGGTTCTTCAACCCGATGATCATCGCCATCGTGTGTGTGATCGGGATCTCGGCGATGATCGTCACGATGTACGGGGCGTTCGGCCGCCGCGGTATGGTGGCGGTCGGCGGGGCGCTTATCTGGGGACTGTATTACTCCAATCTGCGGCTGCAGACACTTCCCGTCATCATCCGCCGGATCGCGGTCGTCGCGGCCCCGGCGCTGATCCTGGTCGCGATTTACACCGCCGCCCGCGGGTACGTGACCGACGATCGAACAATCGAGGGGCGGATCGCGGCGATGCAGCAGCAGATGGCACCGGCCCAGATCCGCGAGACGGTCGTCGGAATGATGGTCGGGCAGGGCGCGGGGCCGTGGTCGATGTGGCTTATTGAAAGCTATCCGGACGACTTCGAGCACCGCCATCTCGAATCGGTGTATCACTTCGTGACGTACCCGGTGCCTCGGGCGCTGTGGCCGGACAAGCCGTCGGCGCTCGGCATCGAGATCCCGAAGATGGCGCTGATTCAGGACGTTGATCGCGACGCCCTGAACATCGGCGTGGGCATCATCGGCAGCTCTGCAGCGGACGGGGGGTGGTATGCGCTGATCCTCTATGCCCTGCTCGCCGGGATCTTCCTGCGGTTCTTCGATCAGCTTGTCGTCAACCAGGCGACTTCGCCGTTTGTCGTCGTCCCGGTCGGCGCGGCACTCGGGCAGACGCTGGCGTTGGCGCGCGGGGAGACCTCGGCGTTCGCGGCACTGATGGTCATCGGCGTCTTCGGCACGTTCATCACGATGATCATTCTGCACTACTTCATCGTCCGGCTCGGCCTGGCGAGCGCCGAGGACAACGATCTTGAAATGGATGAACTGCTTGAAGATGCCGACGACGGCCCGGACGGCCCGCCGCCGGATGATCCGCATTTCGATCCGCGGTTCGACCCGAAGCCGAACGGCGCACTCGCCTCACGGTTCGGGCCGGAACCACCGGGGCGATCACGGTTCGAGGAACCGGCGGCCACACCGCGGGTTGATGATCGAACGACCGATGAGCGAACGAATGGCTCGGTCCGTCCCCCGTCATCGCCCGGTGGTTCCCCGCCCGCCTGACCGGCCGTCACCAATGATGCCCTGAACCGCCGCCCGTCGCTGGCCTGCATCCGGAGAACGGAGCCGGGCGCTCGATAAACACGTGTTCGCTGCTCTGGTTTCCCACCCGCCTGCCCCGCCGCTGACTGATCGCCATGACTGCTTCCTCCAACGATGCTGACCAGACCCCCGCACCGACCGGGCTGCGCCAGACGGCGGCCAGGGGCATGGCGTGGGCGGCGAGTCAGACCCTGATCGGCAAGTCGGTCACCTTTCTCGGGTACATCATCCTCGCGACGTTCCTGCTCGACCAGCATGAGTTCGGGCTGTACGCGATGGCCCTGACGGTCTCAGGGTTTGCGGCGCTGATCGAACAGGCGGGTCTGCGCGACGTGCTCGTCTTCCGGCACGCCAAGTTCCGCCGGTGGGCCAACGCCGCGTTCTGGATGTCGCTTGCGGCCGGGACGCTGGCGATGCTGTTCATCGCCGCCGCCGCCCCGCTGGCGAGCATGATCTACGGCGAGCCGGACGTGCTCCTGCTGCTGCTCATCCTCGCACTGGCGTCGCCGTTGAACACGCTGAGCATCGTCCCGCGCGCATCCCTGCTCGGCCAGCTTCGCTTCCGGTACATCGCGATGACCGACCTGACGGTCAACTGCAGCATGATCGTGATGACCGTCCTGCTTGCCTGGATGGGGTTGGGGCCGATCAGCTTCGTGCTGCCCAAGCCGATCATGTTCCTCTTCCGGGCTGTTTCGTTCTACTTGGCGGCCCGGCCGAAAATCCGCCTCGACCCGCAAATCAGGCGGTGGAAGTATCTGTTCCGTGACAGCGCGTTCGTTCTGTCCACGGCCGGGCTGACGCAGGCGGTGCTTCAGGGCGATCGCATTCTGCTCGGCGTGTTTTTCACCTCTGCAACGCTGGGGGTGTACTTCCTCGCCAACCAGCTTTCCCGGCAGGTGTCCGCCATGTTCAGTCACAAGCTCAACATGGTGTTCCTCCCGTCGCTGAGCAAACTCCAGAGTGATCCGGTGCGGCAGACGGGGGCGTTTCTGCGCGGCGTCACCCTGCTCGCTTTCGTGACGGTGCCGGCGTGCTTTCTCATCGGGATACTGGCGGATCCGCTCAGTACCCTCATGGACTGGCCGGACATGATCGTGCTCATGCAGATTCTCGCGGTCGGCGGCGCATTCCACAGCGTGGGGTCAACGATCGGAAGTCTACTGCGCGCGCAGGGACGATTCGGCACGGATCTCGTGCTCGCCGCCATCCGGACGGTACTGTTCTTTGCATTCATCATCGCCGGCGCGGTGCTCGGCGGTGTCATCGGCGTGGCGATCGCGTCGACCCTGCACACCGCCGTCACGTGCGGCATCGGTTTTGCGGTGGCGACACGCCCCGGCGGCGGAACGGCGATGACGGTCTGGCGGCTGATGGCGTTTCCGCTGGCCGGCTCGACCGTCGCGGCGGTGGTTGCGGCCCTCGTCGGATCGGTGATGCCGCCGGGAACCGCCGGGGAGATCATCAGCATGCTCGCCATGACCATCGGCATGGCGATCGTGTATCTGCTGATCGCCTGGCTGTTCGCCCGGCAAACGCTGCTCGAACTGCTCAGTACGATGCATTCCGTGCTGCCGGATCGCTTCACGCGCCGGCTGGCCTCGATCACATAATGCTTGAATCACGATCCTCTGCGCCCAGACCCCGTTACCCCGCATCCGACGCGCTGTCATCCCGCCACTGAAACCCAGCCGTGCCACGAATCGCGATCATCTCCACGACGTTCTACCCGGACCCGGCTGTCGCGTCGGTGCGCATGACGCAGTTCTGCCGGTTTCTGCCTGAATTCGGATGGTCGCCGACGGTTCTGTGCCGCCACTATGGCTTTGAGGCCACGGCTGACGACTTCGCCCGCGATGTGCACCCGGATGTCAGCGTGCGGTACCTCACCTCATCGCCTGCATTGCCCGTGAGCGGTTCATCATCCGGCCTCAATACCATGCAGCGATTCAAGGGGGCAATCGGTCGCGGCCCGATCGGCCAGCTCGCGGTTCCCGACCTGTCAATCCGGTTCTGGCGCAGTATCCGCCAGACGGCGCGGCGGTTGATTGACGACATTCAGCCCCAAGTGATTCTCACCACCAGCCCGCTTCACGCGACGCACGACCTCGGCCGCTGGCTGCGTGAGGAGACCGGATTGCCATGGGTCGCGGACTTTCGTGACCCTTACCGCATTGACCCCCGCTACCAGCCGCGCGGACTTGGCCTTCTTCGCCGAAAGGCGCACCAGCGTTTCGAAGCATCCATTTATCGCAACGCTGATCTCATCCTGCACAACATACCGGTCGAGCATCGGTGGGCGCGTCTGGCCTACCCCGACGCACGGCAGCGCATGCGGCAGATGCTGAACGGCTGTCCGCCTGAACTGGCAGAACGAACCATCCGCCGACCTGATCATGACGGGAGAAGTCGCTTCAGCGTGCGGGTGATCGGGGCCGCCGGCGATGAGGAGTCACAGTGCCTCGTGGATGCCGTGGCGGAGAAAGTCCGGCAGGGCGCGGACCTTGAACTGCGATTCGTCGGCCACCCGCCGCGTCATACCGATCGATTTCACCGGCAACTTGCAGGTCGTGTGACGTTGACCGGCCTTGTTCCTCATCGCGAGGCGCTGGATCAGATGGCCGGTGCGGATTTGCTCGTGTGCAACACGTCCACTCGGCGATCCCGGTCCCTGCTCCTGAGCAGCAAGCTGTTCGAGTATCTGGCGGTGGGCGTGCCGGTGCTCGTCGTGAATCCGACGTTCTCCGATCGGCAATTTCTGCGTCGCCGCCCGGGGGTGTGGCTGCTCACGACACCGGACCGGCGGGACCTGATCGACGCGCTGGACTGGGCCATGTCCGACGATGCCACCCCACCGCGGGAAACCGTTGATGCTTTTCGCACCCGATACAATCGCCGCCGGCAGGTGCAGACACTCGCAGACGATTTCAACCAGTTACTTCGGCACTCAAGTGATTCTGGCAGCAAGTGAGACCGCTGGCAGCAGCACTCGGCGCTTTTACTACGATACCCCTCTAAGCAAATCGGTCCCAAGCGAATCGGCCCCATGCGAATCGGCCTTGCACAACTCAACCCGACGATCGGCGAGATCGCAGCCAATACCCGCCGGATCATTGAAGCCGTCCACAAAGCGGAGCAACATGAGGCGGATGTCCTGCTCACCTCTGAACTCTCGATCATCGGGTATCCGCCCCGCGATCTGCTGCTGCGCGAATCGGTCGTGGACTCTTGCCAGCGTGCGGTCGAGTGCATCGCACGGGCTTCGACTTCCACAACGACGATTGTCGGTTTCCCCCGTCGAGTGAAGACGTTTCATGGTGGGCCGGTTCTGGCGAACAGCTTTGCGGTTTGCCGGGCTGG
>SLJD01000207.1 GCA_007135295.1 Phycisphaerales bacterium | reverse complement strand
GTCCCTCCGCGTCGGTCGTCCGGTGGCTCGGCCATGTCCGCCCGCATGGTGACAGTTTCCGGCCCCTTTTGGGGGGGCGATAAGCTGCACTGTACTCGAACTCGGAGCGGGTTTGCGAGCCGATATCCGCCGGAACAGGCCGGTTCCACGAGTGCCACGTATCGGTGAGCGCCGTCGTATGGCCCGCGACGGCGATCTCCTGCGTACGCAGATTTCCCGCGGTGTATACTGGGTGTTTCAGACCGGCACGCTGCCTCGGCCCGATCCATGAGCACGACCGACCGACACTCCGCTGACGACCACGCCGGCTCGCCGAGCGTCCCGCCGAATGTCGAACAGTCCGCCCCGGCCGGCGGGCCAGCCAACGGCGAACTGACGTTCAAGGTCACCGGCATGATGTGTGCCGGGTGCGCGGCGAGTGTGCAGGGGGCCCTTGAATCCCGGCCCGGCGTGACCGGCGCGTCCGTCAGCGTCACGAGCGGCCGGGCCACCGTCACCGGCGAAGACCTTGACCCCGACGACCTCGTCCGCGCGATCGCAGGCCGCGGTTTTACCGCCGAGCCGCTGCTCGGCGGGGCGAGCGCGCAGGAGATGCGCAGCGAGATCGAACTCCGCCAGCAGGCCAACGAACGCGCCTGGCGGTTCCGCGCGATCGTCGGCCTGAGCATCTGGGCGCCGATGGAAACCCTGCACTGGACCGCCCACGGCCTCGGCTGGCACGGGGCGTGGATCACGTGGGTCATGCTCGTCGGCTCGTCGATCGTCCTGGCCGTCGCCGGCGGGGGGTTCTACCGATCGGCGTGGTCGGCCCTGAAAAAGGGCACGACGAACATGGACACGCTCATCTCAATGGGCGCGACGACGGCGTACGTCTTCTCACTCGTCGTGCTGATCATGAAGTGGCTCGGCGTCGAATCGTTGCCGCCGATGTACTTCGCTGAGTCGTCGGCGCTGCTCGGCATTATCTCGCTCGGCCACTGGATCGAAGCGCGGGCGACGGCGAAGGCCGGCTCGGCGGTGCGCGACCTGCTCGAACTGCAGCCCGATGAGGCGGAGATTCTCGAAGAAGGCGCAGCATCCGAAGCAGCGACGCGTGCGATCAGCAGCGCCGACGTCGAGCCGGGCATGGCGATCCTCATCCGGCCCGGCGGACGGGCCCCGGTCGATGGCGAGGTCATCGAGGGCGAGTCGGAAGTCGACGAGTCCGTCGTCACCGGCGAGCCGCTGCCTGTTCACAAGCAGGTCGGCGACGCGATCGTCGCCGGGTCGGTCAACACGACCGGCCGGCTGGTCGTCCGCGCCGCCGTCGACGGCCGGCACACGACCGTCTCGCGCATCGCCGACATGGTGCAGAAAGCCCAGTCGAGCAAGGCCGAGATCCAGCGCCTCGCCGACCGCATCTGCGCGATCTTCGTCCCGACGGTCATCACGATCGCGACGGTGACGCTGCTCGGCTGGTTGCTCGCCGGCCAGCCGGTCGTCGGGATCATCTCCGCGGTGACGGTGCTGATCATTTCCTGCCCGTGCGCGCTGGGGCTGGCCACGCCGATGGCCGTCATGGTCGGCACCGGGGCGGCGAGCCGGCAGGGGATCCTCGTCAAGTCCGCGTCGGTGCTCGAACGGGCCGGCAAAGCGAAGCACATCGTCTTCGACAAGACGGGAACGCTGACGAAAGGCGAGCCGGCGGTCGAGCAGGTCATCGTCGAGTCAAGCGAGTTCAGCGAAGGCGACGTGCTGTCTTTCGCCGCCGCGGCCGAGTCGCCCAGCGAGCATCCGATCGCCCGCGCGATCGTCCGGGCGGCTGAGGCGCGGGATCTCGCCGTTCCTCGCGTCGATGCGTTTGAAGCCATCCCCGGCCGGGGGGTGCGCGGCACGGTCAGCGGCCGAATGGTCGAAGTCCGGCGCGACGAGGCGGCGACGTGCCAGGTGCTCGTCGACGGGCGGAAGGTCGCTTCGATCTCCGTTGCCGATGAACTGCGGCCGGACGCGGCGGCGGCGGTGCGGCGACTGAAGGAGATGGGCGTTTCGGTGACGATGCTGACCGGCGATCGGCGTCATGTTGCGGAAGCCATCGGCCGGCAGGTCGGTCTCGAACCCGATGAGATCATCGCCGACGCGACGCCCGAATCGAAGTCGCAATACATCGCGAGTCTCGGCCGCGGCAGCGCAATGATCGGCGACGGCATCAACGACGCCGCGGCCCTTGCCGAAGCGGACCTCGGCATCGCGATGGCGTCGGGGACGAACGTGGCGATCGAATCGGCCGACGTCGTCATCCCCGGCGAACGGATCATGGCCGTGCCGCAGACGATCGGCCTCGCCCGGCGGTCGCTGACCACGATCAAGCAGAACCTCGTCTTCGCGTTCATGTACAACGTCAGCGCGATTCCGCTCGCGGCGTTCGGGATGCTCGGCGAGCGCGGCCCGCTCGTCGCGGCGCTGGCGATGGCGGCGAGTGACCTCATGGTCGTCGGCAACGCGCTGCGGCTGAAGTTCACCCTCGGCCGCACCCCGCCGGATGAGTTGTGAGGATAGACTGCACGAGACGGTCGGCGTGCGGGAGGGGGCGACTTCATCATTTCCCCTCTTGTGTCCGCTGGCCTCCGCGGGTCGATGGCCCGGCTGCGTGCCGGGTTCACAAGGCAGTGAGTGAAGGGGAAATCGCGACATGGGTGAAGAACAGGCATTTCAGACCGGGTATGTGGTCGGCCTTCTTGTCAGCATGGCCGCTTTCTTCGCCATCGCGTGTCTTGTCTGGGCAGTCTTTCTGCGTCTGGCAACACAGTGGGTCCAAGGAATGCAGATCAGCTTCGCCCGGGCGTTCGGGACGGCGGTGCTGGCTGCGCTGGCGGGCGGCGCCCCCAGCTTCGTGATCGGACTTCTGGCGCCCCTGCTGGTTGCCCTCGAGGTCGGCCCGACCGTCATCAACGCGATGCACGTTGTGAGTCTGCTGGCGGGATTCTTCATCGCCGCCGCCGTCGTCTCGTGGATGCTCGGTGTGCGGTACAGCCAGTCGGTGCTCATCACGGTGGTCGTGTACGCATTGCACATCGGTGTTGTGACCGCGTTGGCGGCTCTCTTCATCGGCATACCGGAGGTATTCTCCGGATGAACGCCAGCATCGATCGCGTGCGATCCTGCCGTCGAACGTTGCCGTGGCTGGTCCGACCTACGGCGAGAACTCGCGCAACGCGCTGAACACGTTGGAGTAGGCATCGGTCCACACGCGGCGGTCGGGGTCGGCGCGGCGGTGCCGCCAGTGAACGCGATGGCGCCGATCGTCCAGTGCCGGCAGGTGACGTTCGTCCCGCACGAGCACCGCCCACAGCGAGCCGGTGCGGCCGGTCTCCGCTTCAACCTCCGGCCGGACGTGCGTGTCGTCATAGACATAACAACGCAGGCCGTGCGCGCCGGCGAGGTCGGCGAGGACCGGGGCGAGATCGAGGTACCGGTTGGAAATGTGAAACGCCAGCACGCCGCGATCATGCACCGAGTCGAGGTACACGCCGACGGCTTCGCGCGTCAGCAGGTGCACGGGGATGGCGTCGCTGCTGAACGCATCGAGGACGAGCAGGTCGTAGGCGGCGGGGCGGTCTGTTGACGTAACACCGTCCGGATCCAAACCGCGCGCTTCGGGCCGGAACCGCCGTTCAAGCGACAGACGCGCATCGCCGAGCACCGTCTCGACCGTGGCGCCGCGCTGCCGGGCGGCGCTCATGTACGTGAAGTACCGTTCGTCCTCGGCGAGCTGTTCGACGATCGGGTCGATTTCATAATAGATGAAACGATCGCCGTCGCGGGCGTATGCCGCGAGGTTGCCCACGCCAAGGCCGACGAGCCCGACGTTCATGGATTCGTGCGTACTCTGAAGCGATTGCAAGACACTGCCGGCGGGCCCGTCGCGGTGGTAATACGCCAGGGGAAGGTCGGGGCGTGTCGGAGCGCCGGTTGATTCATCGACGAACTGCCGGCCGTGCAGCGTCGTGCCGTGGTAGAGCTGGTGGCGGGGCGGGGCGTCGTCCCGGCCGGCGACGAGGGTCACCCGGTGGGCGCCGAAAAAACTGCGATGCGATTCGAGCACGACCCCCCGCATCGCCGGGTCCATCCCCGCAATGAGAAGCACGACGACGACGGACAGGGCGAACCGCACCGGACGTGGCGAAAGCAGGTAGCACGCCAGCACCGGCGCCCCGGCCGTCAGCGCGAGTCGCGCCGGCCCGACTTCAATGTCCACCCGGCCGAGCGCCCAGATCAATACGGCGTAGGCGATCGCCAGCCCGGCCGGCCAGGCGAGGTCGCCGGCGCGGACGCCGAAGGCGTCGAACCGCCGCCACCCCGGGCCGTCATCTGATTCGTTCGTTTCCTTCATCGTGCGCACCCACACCGGCGCGAGCAGGCACGCCAGGGCGAGCGAGGCGGGGTACTCCGCGATTGTCGTGAACACGAGCGGGGCGATCAATGCGTTGAACACCCCGCCGAGCAGGCCGCCGACCCCCATGATGAGATAGAACACGGTCAG
>SLJD01000026.1 GCA_007135295.1 Phycisphaerales bacterium | reverse complement strand
TGATCGGCTGGGCGCTCAACCAGCGCCGGGCGGCGGAGGCCCGCGCGCAGCAGGCGAACCTGCGCGAACAGGTTGACGATCTGCGCGCGCAGCTCGACGCCGCCCGGGAAACCGCCCGCGACGCCGACCAGCGCCGCCAGTCCGCCGAGGTCCGGGCCGCCTCGCTCGAAGAGCAGCTCAAATCGCGCAGCGAGCAACTCGAAGAGCAGAAGCGCACGCTCGAACAGGCCGAGAAGAAACTCGCCGACACGTTCCAGTCCATCGGCGCCCGCGCGCTGCAGTCCAACAACCAGCAGTTCATCGACCTCGCGAAGAAAACCTTCGAGCAGCTCATGACCGAAGCCAAGGGCGACGTGGACAAGAAACAGCGGGCGATCGATGAACTCGTCAAGCCGATCCGCGAACTGCTCGACAAGCAGAACACGAAACTGCATGAGATCGAAAAGCAGCGCGAAGCGGACAAGAGCAGTCTCAACAAACACCTCGAGATGATCGCCGAGGCGCAGCACAAGCTCGGCCGGGAAACCGACAACCTCGTCAAGGCCCTGCGCCGGCCGGAGCAGCGCGGCCGATGGGGCGAGATGCAGCTGCGCAACGTCGTCGAACTCGCCGGCATGACCGAGCACTGCGACTTCGAGGAACAGCCGAGCGTCGATACGTCAAGCAACGGGCGGCTGCGGCCGGACATGACCGTCAACCTGCCGGGCGGCGGGAAGATCGTCGTCGACGCCAAGGTCGCGCTCGACGCGTACCTCGACGCCGTTCAGCCCGACGCCGACCGCCAGCAGCACCTTCAACGTCACCTGCGGCAGGTCGAGACGCACATCCGCTCACTGTCGCAGAAAGCGTACTGGGAACAGTTCGAACGCACGCCGCGCCTGGTCATCATGTTCATGCCGCTCGAATCCGCGCTGTCGGCGGCGCTCGAGCAGAAACCCGACCTGCACGCCGAGGCGATGAAGCAGCACGTCCTCGTCGCCACGCCGACGCTGCTCGTCGCGGTGCTGCGGGCGGTGGCGTACGGCTGGCAGCAGGAAGACGTCGCGGCCAACGCCCGGGCCATCGCCGACACCGGGCGGGAACTGTACGAGCGGATCGGCACGTTCGCCGGCCACCTGCAGAGCGTGGGGACGAACCTGAACAAGGCGGCGTCGAGCTACAACAAGGCCGTCGGCTCGCTGGAAAGCCGCGTCCTGCCGAGCACGCGGAAACTGCGCGACCTCGGCGCGACCGTCGCGGAGCCGATCGACGGCCCGTCGCCGACCGAAACCGACGTCCGCGAGATCACCGCCGAGGAACTCCGTGGCCTGCCGGACGGCGCGGCCGAGCGGTAATCCCCGCCGCCGCACCGCACACCGGCCGCGCTCCGGGACACGCCAAAGCGCCGCGGCGACAGGGGCTTACGCTGCTCATGGCGTTTTTTTCAAAAACTCTTGGCATGAGGGCGGCAACGGGCGATAGTTGGTGCAGGGACGTGCCGGTCATTCGTTCCCGGCAACGCCCCCCGAAACTCACCAGCGACTGATTTCTCACGGGAGAGGCCATGCGAACAATCGTCCCCCATACCGTCGCCGCCCTGACCCTCGCCGCCGCTGCTTGCGCCGCTGCCGCGATCTCCGTTCCGCCGCCGCCGCTCGTGCCCGGCGAGCAGGCCAATGCCTACGACGTCGCGTCGTATCCGAAGGTCGCCCACCACGTGGTCGACGATGCGGCCGTGACGGTTCTGCTCATCAGCCGGGACGCCTCCCTCGAAGCGCAGAACTACGCGCTGCTCGGCGAGGGCGGACACGTGCTCGGCGGCCACCGGCTGGACGTCGGCGACGTGATCGACGACGGGGCGATCGAAAACACCGGCGCCGGGCTGGTGCTCGTCCAGACCTCCGGCGGCGAGATTCTGGAAATCGGCCCGGGCCGGAACCTGGTCGTCGAAGCCCAGCCCGCAGACGGTCAATGTCAATGGAAAGACCGGTTCGCGTGCGACTGCGGCGGGCGCACGGGGCTCATCGCGCCGTCCGAGACGCCGAGCGACGAACCGCTCGAAGGCGCTGCGTGCTACAGCGGGTCCGAGTTCCACACGCTCGAGGACTGCGTGCCCGTGCACGTTCGCGCCTGTGAATGACAACCGCGAATGAAAACGGCCAGTGAGAACGGCCGTTGAGAACGCCCAGGCGGCGCGGTCCCCCGTTCCCCGGCACGCATCAACGGCTGGTACGCCCGTCGCCGATCACCAGCCCGTCGTACGCCAGGGCCATTGACGCCGGCAACTGCGCATCCGTCTCGGCGTGCGCCAGATCGTGCGACATGTGCACGAACCACGTCCGGTCGGCGGCGATCTGCCCGGCCGCCCGCAGCGACTCATCGACGGTCATGTGCGTCGGGTGCTTGCGGTAGCGCAGCATGTCGAGCACAAGCGTGCGCAGCCCCGTCAACAACGACCAGGACTCGGGCGGGATGGTCGAGACGTCCGTGCAGTACGCCAGCGGCAGCGGGCCGGGCTGCTCGGCCGCGATCTGCTTGCGCTCATCGAGCGCGTCAATGCGATAGCCGAGCACCGGCAGCCGGCCGTGCATGAGCCGCACCGGCGTCAGCCGCAGGCCGTGCAGGTCGAGCGGGCGGTCGGCGTCGAGCAGGTGGGGCATGATCGTCGCGACGAACGAATCGTTGACGTTGTCCTGCCGCCGGAAGATGTGCTGATACACGCGATGGAGAAACTCCATCGTCGGCTTCTCCGCGTAAAGGTGAATCGGGGCCTGCATGACGGCGTTGAAGCGGCGGACCTCGTCGAGGCCGAACGTGTGATCGACGTGGTTGTGGGTGTAGAGGATCGCATCGCACCGCCACAGATCATGCCGCAGCGCCTGCTCGCGGAGATCGGGCGAGGTGTCGAGCAGGATAACGCGGTCATCGCCGCCCGGGTCGACGAATCGCAGGGCCGCGCTCGTGCGGGTGCGGGTGTCGCGCGGGTCGTCGGAACAGCAGACGTCGCAGTCGCAGCCGATGATCGGCACCCCCGCCGACGTCCCCGAGCCGAGGATGAGCAGCTCGACATCACGCACGCTCATCGGCGACGGCCCCGGGCCGATCTGCCGCCGCCGCACACAACCGCCATGCCCACACGCCATTGCATCGCACCAGCATACCCCCCGCCGCAAGAGAATGGTTCCGAGCAACTACTGCCCGGAAGAGTGCCCCGCCACCCGCTCGGGGCGAACCGTCAGGCCAACGACAGTCGCCGACTTGCCCGTGCGGGTCAGGAAGTGGTCGCCCCGCCGCAGCCAGCGGGCCTCGGTCCACCGGCCGCCGCGCTCACCCACGCCGAGGCGGTCAGCGAGATCCGCCGCCGAGGGAGCGCCGTACGGATTCAGTCCCTGTTCGGACTCGGGCAGTTTCTCGACGGCGGGGCGGACTTCGAGGCGGTCGCCATCGGCGACCCAGAACGGGTGGTTGCCGGTGGCGGTGATCTCCTCGGTCGAGCCGTCCTCGTACTCGACCGTGAGGGTCACGACGTCCTCGTCGTAATCGTGCTCGAAGGTCCGCTCGACCTCGCGGAGACCCACTCGCCGGCCTCGTGGTCGTAGGACCACACCTCGTCGCCGACCTCGATATCCTCAATCGGCAACTCCTTGGGCCGTCGCGGCAAGCGCCCCGGCGAGGAAGCAGCCGCCCTTGAACAGTACGTGAACGAGAAACTTCAATAATTCGGAGGTCCAATGGCGAGGAAACTACTCACTAACCCTATCACAAGCACCGCTGCCCCGAGGTACCTGAGCCGCATACTGAGCCTATGCCTGCCTTGGCAATACCCCCAGTAGAATTCCCCATGCGCTACAATTCCAACCCCCAACGACATCAATCCGCACGCAACGGCAAACCATCCTTCAATCGTTGCCCCGAAACCGACGTCTTGAAAGTACGGACCTTCTAGTCGCTGCGGGCGCAGCGGTATCGGTGGTATCCACGCCCACCGCGCAATGATCGCCAGAAGGCCCCACAGGGCAAACACAGCCGGAAAGATTATTCCAAACAGGGCGTCCATAAGAGGGTTCGCACCACCCGCCGGCGATTGCATCGTCCGATCCTCAGAAGGTTGCGGAGAGCGTCGAGTCATCTATGGGCGTTCCTCGTCATCCGGATACAACAACCAGTCGTCAATAAATCTGCCCAGCGCATAGAGCCCGGCCGTTTGCACCTGTGACTTGAGTAGTTCATAAGACTTGTCCTGCCATACGCGGTGCCACGGAAGATTCCAGTAAAGAGCCTGCCTGTTGATAGCGACTGAACGAGAATAAAGCCTGCCTACGCCAGCTAAATCGAGCGCCACGGAACTGGTCTGCGAGGACCAGTCTCCCAGCCAATACCCCCAACGATCACCGTAATCATGGCGAACCTGATCTGCCTCCTTCTGCATACCAGAATCTCTGAACAGTCGCGCAACTCCCTGCCTGCATGATGGTACAACATGGCGAGCTTTGTATCCGGTGACTGAATCAAGGAGATCGCCATGGCTGAGCGCAAGAATGCTGAACCC
>SLJD01000094.1 GCA_007135295.1 Phycisphaerales bacterium | reverse complement strand
CCGTGTGTTCGCCGTCGCCGGCGCCGGTCTCCTGTGACGCAGCATCGATGCGGTAGAGCAACTGCCACGCCCGGGCTGGCGGGTCATAGATCACCGCCACGGGAGAAGGCGGCCGAGCCGGTGTCAGCCCGGCTTCTTCACTGAGTTCCTGAACGAGCATCTCCTTCGGGTCGCGGCCGGGTTCGAGTGTGCCGCCGGGAACGAATTCCCACTGGCCGGGATAGTGCGCAACGTCCTCAGCCCGCCGGCCGACCAGCGCGTTTCGACCATGAAAGCACACCCCGCGCACGCCGAGGCCCCGCACGCCGAGGTCGTATGTTTCATCCTGGACGGCGTAGAAGCGGTAACTCGTCGCGACGACGTGAAGCACGACGCCGCCAGAGCCATTGCGATGCACGCCGAGCACGTGGTACGCCGGGCCATCGAAGTACTTCGGGTTGCCGGCCCGCAGCCACGCCCACCGCGCGTCGATCTCTTCGAGCGAGGCGTCGGCGGGAAGGAACGGCTCATCGACCACCTGGAGCGTCGGCGGCCGGCGCAGGAGCATCGTACGCGGCGTCATGCCGCCATCGTATCGCCCCGCCGGCCGCCTGCATTCGTGGACACGGTGCTACGCTGTGCGGTCATGGCTGAGCCGACCCGCCCTTCAAACAGTTCATCCCCGGCCGCTCGTGCGCAGTTGGTTGAAGATTTGCCGGGTGAATCGCAACTCCGCAACCGGTTCGACGTCGCCGAGTCCACCTTCGAACACGGTTCGATCCGGTGGCGGGTGGTGCACCCGGCGTGCGCCGACGCTTTGATTGATGAGGCCGCGTTCGATCGCGATGAGCGGCTGCCGTACTGGGCGGACCTCTGGCCGTCGGCCCGGGCGCTGGCCCGCCGGATGCTGGACGCTGATCTGGAGGTGAATCCGGCCGCCGCGCGGGCGATTGAACTCGGCTGCGGCCTGGCGTTGCCGTCGCTCGCGCTGCTCCGGCGCGGCGCCAACGTGCTGGCGACGGATTACGAGCCGGACGGTCTCGCCTTCGCGCAGGCCAATGCTGCGCGCAACGGGCTCGGCGCTTTGCCGGTCGCGCTGCTTGACTGGCGCAAGCCGGACCCCGCTCTCGGGCGGTTCGACCTCGTGCTCGCCGCGGACGTGCTGTATGAACTGCGGCACGCGGAGGCGCTTGTCGACCTGCTCGGCCGCATCACCAGGCCGGGCGGCCGGGCGATCATCGCTGATCCGAGACGCCGCTACGCCGGGCAGTTCACCGCCGCACTGACCGACCGCGGCTGGCGGCTGACTGGACGCGACGCCATCGAGGAACCGGTTGACACGCCCAACGTCGGTCCGCCACGGACGGCGCGTGTTGAACTGATGACATGGCGTGCGCCGACCGGCAATAACGGCGCGGATGCGCCGATCGATTGAACGGTACGAGCGGGTGGTTTCATACAATAAGGTCGACAATCAGGCCGAATTCCCCACTGGAGCGCCTGGATGATTCCCCTATCATCGCCACCATCACTTTAGACGTATCAGGCGACGGTAGCGTCGCGCCTTTATTCTGTGAGTGACTTTGTGAACCCTGCCGCGACGCCCGAACACCATGCCCACGCCGCTGAACCGGGGCCGGAGATCGGCGAGGTCGTTTTCACAGCGCGGGGCGTGACGAAGGTCTACCAGATGGGTGAGGTGCAGGTGCACGCGCTGCGCGGCGTGGATCTTGACCTTTACGCCGGCGAACTGGTCGTCATGCTCGGCGCGTCGGGCAGCGGCAAATCGACGCTGCTGAACATCCTCGGCGGGCTCGATGTGCCGACCGCCGGCTCGGTGCGATATCGCGGCGAGGAACTGACCCGGGCCGATGACGCCGGCCTGACGCGGTATCGGCGGAACCACGTCGGCTTCGTCTTTCAGTTCTACAACATCATCCCGAGTCTGACGGCGAAGGAGAACATCGCGCTCGTCACGGAGATCGCCCGCAATCCGATGCGGCCGGAGGAAGCGCTGGAGATGGTCGGCCTCCGCGACCGGATGAACCACTTTCCCGCCCAGCTTTCCGGCGGCGAACAGCAGCGCGTCGCCATCGCGCGCGCCATCGCCAAGCAGCCGCAGGTGCTGCTCTGCGACGAGCCGACCGGGGCGCTCGACGTGACGACTGGCGTCGTCGTGCTTGAAGTCATCGACCGCATCAACCGTGAACTCGGCACGACGACGGCGATCATCACGCACAACGCCGCGATCGCCGCGATGGCCGGGCGGGTGATCTCACTCTCCGACGGCCGCATCGCGAAGATCACGCGCAACGAAACCACCATCCCGCCGCGGGAGATTTCCTGGTGACCGTGGCGGTGGACTTTTATCGGGCGGGACGGTTCCGCGGTTCACGTCGCTCGCAACGGGTCAGCCGGACATGCTGACGGCGATGCACCGAAAACTCTTTCGCGACCTCTGGCACGTCAAGGGGCAGGCGGCGGCGATCGGGCTCGTGCTCGCGTGCGGGGTGTCGATGCTCGTCATGTCGCTGACGACACTGCATTCGCTGTCGTTGACGATGGACCGGTACTACGACGCCTACCGGTTCGCTCACGTCTTCTGCCACGTCAAGCGCGCCCCGCAGGGCCTTTCGGAACGGATCGCGGACATTCCCGGTGTCGCGCAGGTGCAGACGCGCGTCATCTCGGATGTGAACCTCGACATGCCGGACATGGCCGAACCCGCCATCGGCCGGATGGTGTCCATCCCCGAGCAGCGCCGCCCGATGCTCAATGACGTCCACCTGCGCCAGGGACGGTGGATTGAGCCGGGCCGTCGAGGCGAGGTGCTCGTCAACGAACTGTTCGCCGATGCGCATGACCTCCGCCCGGGCGAATCGATCCGCGCGGTCATCAACGGCCGGATGCGGACGCTGACCGTCGTCGGCATCGCCCTCTCGCCGGAGTACATCTACCAGATTCGCGAAGGCGATCTTCTGCCGGACAACCGGCGGTTCGGCGTGTTCTGGATGGGTGAGCAGGAACTCGCGGCAGCATTCGATCTTGAAGGCGCGTTCAACAGCGTGGCGCTGACGGCGCTTCCCGGCGCGAACAGGCAGGAGGTCATCGATCGGCTTGATCGGCTGATCGAACCGTACGGCGGGCTCGGCGCGTTCGACCGCAGCGAACAGACATCCCATCGGCTGGTCTCCGGCGAACTGGAGCAACTGCGGGCGCTGGCGGTCATCACGCCGGTCATCTTCCTCGCGGTCGCGCTGTTTCTGCTGAACATGGTCCTCAACCGCATCGTCGGCACGCAGCGCGAACAGATCGCGGCGTTGAAGGCGTTTGGCTATTCGAGATACGAGATCGGCCTGCATTACCTGCAGTTCGTCGTCGTCATCGCGCTGATCGGTTCGATCATCGGCGTCGCGGCCGGCGCGTGGTTCGGCCGGGGGCTGACGATGTTCTACGCCCACTTCTTCCAGTTCCCGTGGCATGACTTCACGGTTGACTGGCGCGTGCTGGGGGCGACGCTGCTGGTCGGGCTTGCGGTGGCGTCAATCGGGGCGCTCGCGGCGGTGCGACGGGCAGTGATTCTCCCGGCCGCGGAAGCGATGCGACCGGAACCGCCGCCGGATTACCGCCCGACGGTCCTGGAGCGTATGGGCGTGCAGGCGTTTCTCAGCCAGTCCGCGCGGATGGTTCTGCGCAGTCTCGAACGCCGACCATGGCGAGCCGGGCTGACGACGATCGGCATCGCGTTCGCGGCGGCGGTGATGATTCTCGGCAGTTTCAACGCCGACGTGATCGACCACCTGCTCGACTACGAATTTCATCGCCTTCAGCGGCAGGATGTGACCGTCACGTTCGTCGAGCCGATCGACGCCGGAGCGGAGCAGGAACTCAGCCGCCTGCCGGGGGTGCTGCAAGCCGAGGGGTTTCGCTCGCTGCCGGCGCGACTTCGATCCGGCCACCGCGAAGAGCGAGTCGGCGTGACCGGCCTGCCGGCCGATGCGGCGCTGACACGTCTGATGGACAGCCGGGAACGCGACGTCCGGCCGCCGACTGAGGGCCTGCTGCTTGCGGAGAGTCTGGCCGAGTTGCTCAACGTACAGGTCGGCGACATCGTGACCGTGGAAGTGCTCAGCGATGAGCGCCCGGTGCGGGACATTGTCGTCGCCGGCCTCGTCCAGCAGTACACGGGGCGCGGCGCGTGGATGGATCGCCGGGCGGCGCATGGGCTGATGCGCGAACAGGGCCGGCTCAGCGGCGCGCACCTCGCGGTCGACCCGCTTCATGTCGAGGCGCTTTATGATGCGCTCAAGGACAAGCCGGCCGTCGCGTCCGTGAACGTCAAGCGCGCCGCCATCGACAGTTTCATGGAGCTTTACGCTGAAGTCATCCTTCACATGCGGACGTTCAACATCATCTTCGGGAGCATCATCGCCGTCGGCGTGGTGTACAACGCGGCGAGGATCACCTTCGCCGAACGCCGCCACGAACTGGCAACGCTCCGCGTAATCGGTTTTACGCGGCGTGAAGTCTCAGCGATCCTGTTCGGCGAGCT
>SLJD01000226.1 GCA_007135295.1 Phycisphaerales bacterium | reverse complement strand
GGCCCGGGCGTGGTGGATCATGAACCACCCGGCGGCAATGAGCAGGACCGCGAACGCGGTGAAGCCGTGGTTCCACATCATCGGGTTGGCCACCTGGTCCGCTTCGCGCACGTTGTGCAACTGGAAGATGTAGTGGTTGAATGTCCCCTCGATGAGGTTGAACGACCCCCAGCCGAGCAGCAACGCGCCCCAGAGCATCATCGGCGACCGGTTGACATCATCCCGCTGCAACGCCCGCCAGAGCAGCGCAATACCGATTGCCGTCACAATCCACGTGCCCGCGTGAAACACGCCGTCCCAGAACATGTTCACTTCCTTGTTCGCGAGCGTGCCCGGCGTCAGGACGTTCGAGATCATCTGGTGCCACTGCAGGATCTGGTGAAACACGATGCCGTCCACAAACCCGCCCAGGCCGAACCCGAGCACGGCTCCGGCAGCGATGAGCGGCCCGTTGCGCCATCCGTTCGACATGCGAAGTCCTCCCCGTTTCTCCCCGGCGCGCGGCTGCGCGAGTGATCCGCCGGTCAGTCAATTCGATCAAGCAGAATGAACACGACCGCCCCGGCCACGAACGGCAGGGCCAGCCGCCACGACAGGTCGAGCCACTGCCCGGCGATGATCGTCTGCAACTCCGCGTCGCACGTCGTGCATGCCGCGGCGCCGCGTGTGACGCAGGCGACCGCGACGGCGGCCACGCTGATGACACTTCTATGCCGGTATTGCATGTGAACGTATTGCATGCGCCATGGTAGAGCCCGCAGCGACACATTCCCCCGGCCATTGACCGTGGCGATGCCAAACTTCTGTTCACCGGACAGCGGGCGACCGCATGACCGACATCCTGTTCCCGGTCCGGTGACGTCTTTCGCTGAAACGTGACCAGCGCTATGCGGAACGCAAGGCGGGGTCGGGGATTCCCGCCTCCCGAAACCCGGCGGCGCGGAGGCGGCAGGCGTCGCATCGGCCGCACGGCCGGCCGCGCGCATCCGGGTCGTAACAACTCGTCGTCAGGCCGTAATCCACGCCGAGCGACACGCCACGCTCAACGATCTGTGCCTTGGTCAGGTCAATGAGCGGGGCGTGGACGCGAAGCCCGCCGCTTCCGTCATTGACCCCTTCCACGCCAAGCTTTGTCGCGAGGTTCGCCGCCCGCTCGAACGCGTCGATGAACGCCGGCCGGCAGTCGGGATAGCCCGAGTAATCCACCGCGTTGACACCGATGAACACGTTCCGGGCGTCAAGCGATTCGGCCCACGCCGTCGCGTAACTGAGAAACAGCAGGTTCCGGGCCGGCACGTACGTTGATGGAATCGCCCCGGCCATCGCGGCCTCATCGCGGTCGCGCGGCACGTCGACCGCCGCGTCCGTCAGGGCCGACCGCTCGAACGTACGCGGATCGAGGTCGATCACGCGATGCTCGGCGGCGTGCATGGACGCCGCGACACGGCGGGCCGCGTCAAGCTCGATGGAGTGCCGCTGGCCGTACGAGAAGCTCAGGCAGTGACACGCAAACCCCTGCTGCCGGGCGATCGCGAGGGTCGTCGCGGAATCGAGGCCGCCGGAGAGTAGCACGACGGCCGCAGCGGAGTTGTTCGGCGGTTCGGGCCGGGTCATCGCCGCATTGTACGGCGGTGTTCGGCTGCACCCGGTCGTTCCGATGAACCGGTCAATTGAGCGGGTCAGATGAGCGGGTCAGATGACCATGCCGGTGATCTTCGACTCGAAGACGAATCGGTCGTCGACCATGCCCTGCGTGCG
The DNA here is from genome assembly GCA_007135295.1 of Phycisphaerales bacterium. GTDB lineage: Bacteria > Planctomycetota > Phycisphaerae > Phycisphaerales > SM1A02 > SLJD01. The sequence continues at coordinate 2,809 of SLJD01000226.1, read as the reverse complement.
ACAGACGAAGCGGCGGGGCCGGAAGTCGAGTTCCTCGCTGAGCAGCAGCAGCCGCTCGCCGGGGACGACCTGCCCGCGGAAGACCGTTTCGTCGCATCGGGTGAAGCCGAGGAACCGCTCCTCGCCGCTCTTCTTGCGGTAGAGAACGCTGCAGAGCTGCGCGGCGGCCTCGACCATCAGCACGCCGGGCATGAGCGGCCGGCCGGGAATATGGTGCGGAACCCAGAACTCGTCGTCGCGGACGTGCTTGACGCCGATCGCTTTGCCTTCGTCCCAATCGCCCCAGATGACATGGTCGAGCTGCCGCATGTCGCCGGCCTGCGGGTTGAGTTGCCCGACCTCGTCAGCGGAGACCGCAACCTCGGACAGGTTCTTGTCATCGATGTCAAACAGAAGTTGAGGCACGCGAACGTTGGCTCCTGAGTGTCGGAAGATCGACGGCGCGTCACACGCTTGCGGCGCGCGTCACATCGCGTCGCCTGCTCCGCAGGATACAAAGCGGCGGATCATCCGTCACGCCCGGAGGCGATCGGCGCCCGGTCAGCTCGCGTCTTCGCGCTCGCGGGCATCGAGGACGGCCTGTCGGACATCCTGGGCGGCCTGCTTGATGTCCTGCATGCTCTTGCGGACGCGCGTGCCGGCGGCCTTGTTGCCGCCCTCCGCCTTGCGGATGTCGTCCTCGACCTCGCTGACGAGTTTGACCAGTCGATCGTATGCTTCCATGGTACGCCCCACGTATGTGCCCCGATTCGAATGAAACGGCCCGTTCAAACGCCTCGTGCATGCGCTGCCGAAACGCTCCCGTGCCACCGACTCACGCACTGATTCATCGAACCGGGACGGCTGAATGCTGATTGTCGGCCCGTCTACGTTGACCGGGCATGTGAAACCGGAAGCGATGACCCGCCCGATCGATCCGATGCGCGTGGCTGAGCCGTCGGCGTCTCGGTCCTCTTACGAAAAGGATATCGGGCGGACGAACCGGCAAAGGCCACTTTTGCTCCCGTTACGGCGGGTGTGGCTCCATTAGCGTACCTGCTTGGCGAGTTCGAGGCACGCCTTGAACGCCGGATTGCCCGTATCGCCGAGCATCTCGTACATCGCGCTGACCACGCCGGTCGGCACCGCGCCGGCCGCCCGCATCCGGTCGAGCGCCGGGCCGACCTGGTCCGGCTGGCCGGCCGAGATCGCATCGGTCGCCACAAACGCCTGTCGCCCCGATGCTTGCAGATCAAGCACCGTCTGGAGCACGCAGACGTGGGCCTCAATCCCCGCGACGATGACGCTCGAACGCTGCCAGGTCGTCAGTTGTTCGTCGATCAAATCCGTCAGCCCGCTGAACCGCGTTTTTTCGACCCGGCGGGACGAATCGGGCATGGCCGCGGTGATCGTCTCGTCCGTGCGACCGAGGCCGCGGACGTACTGCTCGGTGACGAGGTGCGGGATGTCCAGTTCCACGCTCATGCGCACCAGGGCCGCGCCGTTCGCCACAACACGGTCGCGGTCGGCGATGCTTGGCAGCAGCCGCTCCTGCACGTCGATGATGAGCAGGGCGGCGTGGTCGACGTCGAGTCTCGGGATCGGCATGCCCGCACTGTAGCAGGCATGGTCGAAAACCATCACGGTCCAATGCGGCCCGTCACGACCTGTCAGGGATGATCAGGGCAGGTCCAGCGGCGCGCGGCCGCGGCGGGCGCGAATCCAGTCGGCGGCGCGTCGGACGGGCCGGCGGCGGATCAGCCAGCATTCGAGCCGGCGCTTGCCCGGAAAGTCCACGAGCATGATCCCCACGAGCAGCGTCAGCAGCCCCTGCCCCGGCAGGACGAGCATCGCCAGCCCCGCCACGATCAGCACGCCACCGAGCGAGTTCTTCACAAGCACAAGCGCCAGATGCACGACCGGCCGCTTCGCCGGCCAGTCCTTCACCGGTCGGCGGGCGAAGTAGTCGGCTGGCAGACGCACGATCATTTCCGGAATGGCCAGCAGCGTCGCCACCGCCATCACCACGCTGAGGCCCACCGCCAGCCCGACCATCCAGCCCGACAATCCGGCCATAGGTCTCCAGCCACTCCGGCACGCCGACGCCTTTCCAACCGAGCGCAGCGATGCGTCACGCGACCGCGGCGACGTGTCCGCACCGGGCCGGCGCGCCGACCTCGCCGCCGCGCGCTCTTATCGCATCTGCCACGTGTTCGACGACGATGACGAAGTCGACGACTGCTCGAGGGCGCTTCGCACGTCGCCGGCGGACACGTCCCGGCCGGTCTGCTCGCTGATCGCCGCCGCGATCCGCTCCGGCGTCATCTCATCAGGGTCGAGGCGGATGATCTGCCCGTCATCGCCGTTGGTTTCCTCGGGCGGCAGGTAGATCGCGCCGGTGCTGAAGTCGACGGCAAAGGCGATCAGGCCGGGGATGATGAAAAACAGCAGCCCGATGCCGTTGAGAATCGCGATTGCCGGGTCAATGCGGCCGGTCGTCTGCCCCCGCCGTTCCGGATGGATGAGCGTCCCGCACCCGGTCTGCACCACCGCCATCGCGGCGAGCAACACCCCGGCCAGCAGTCGAACGTTTCGGGGACCAAACCATGCATGCATCGCTGCTGTCTCCTTTCCACAGCCGCCCTGGCGACCCGTCTCTCCCGTCGGACACGCCGCGTTCCCGTCACGCCCGCACTGCGACGGCGCGCAGCGGGATGACGCAGAAGTCTATTCGCCGATTGATCGATTCATCAACACTGGCCCGGCAGCGGCCCGAGGCGAGACGACCAGCCACAAGCCACACCGAGACCCGTCACACGGGAGTCACACG
>SLJD01000199.1 GCA_007135295.1 Phycisphaerales bacterium | reverse complement strand
GTAGCACAGCGGCCCCCAGTCCTCGGCTCGGCCGTGATCGATAATGACCAGCACGAATGCGGGCATCAGGTGGCCGAGCATCGTTGCGCACCTCCGAAGCGCCGTCCGATTCAACTGTCCGCCATGCGTCGCGGCGCCGTGCACGAGTTGGCACCGCAGCAGGTAGACCCGGTCGATCACCTCAAACAGCAGGCGGTTGTAGCGCTGTTCGAGGTACCACGTTCGAGAGTTGAAATACGTCTTCTGGGATCGGCGGGCCCGTTCGATTGACGGATCCTGCCAGTAGTACCGCGTCAGGTATTCGTCCTCAAAGATCGACATGACCAGCCGGCGATGCCGGGTCAGCACCTCGCCGATCCGCCCCTCCCGGTCAAGTTGACTGACTCGATCGATAAACGCTGACATCGTCTGCCGGTCGCCGGCCGGCTCGCGTTTCGCTTCATCCCACTGGCCGTACAGACTGTTCAGCGCGATCCATCGGTAGATCAGGTGGGCTTCGAGATTTTTTCCATCGGCAAGCTCTTCGACGCGTTGAAGCCAACTGCAGCAGCGGTGCAGCCGAATGAGCAGCGGTTCAGCATCCGGGTCACCGGCGAGCGCCTGTTTGTGCGGTTTCCAACGGCGACGGAGATCGCGAACCGTCCACGTAGAAGGACCCGTCGAGCCATTGCGTTCGGATGTCCGCGAGTTGGAGTCCATGAAACGGATTATGCAGCATATCAGTTGCAGTAGGCAACATCGCTGCGATCACACGAGGCGGCCACCCCGGCTGCCCGGAGCACCGGTGCCACGCCGCAGATGTCCATCCACTTCGTGAACGATTCGGAGCGGCCGTGCAGGACGACCTGGCCGCCTGCTTCGCGGGCTTCGCGAACGACCAGTACCACAGTCGCGATCAACGCGCAGTTCATGTGCCAGATGCGGGAGACGTCGATCTTGAGTGTGCGGCACCCGCCCCCGATCGCTTCCCGGGCCTGATTTCGCAGCCGCCGCAGTTCCCGGTCGCAGGTTCCGTCCGGGCCGACCTGAAGCGTGATAAGGGGAGGTGTGGTCCGGCGGCGGTTCTTGCAAGTCGTGTGCATAGCGTCATCTCCGGTTGTCGAGAGACAGCGTGCCACGGATCTGTCGGCAGGCAAGTCCGGTCGGTCACAACCGGCCAACTCCCGTCCTCGGGCGGCCGCAAAGTTTGCCCATGTCCCCGGGCACCCCGCAAGCATGCGGAATACCGGTCCCCGCCCGACGTCAGCCGCCGATCGCATCGGACGAGCGAGAGTGGAGTTGTTGAGGGTGGTTGAGGTCGATACCCTTTCGCCGACGTCGCGAAACCTGAACAGCTGCACTTTGGCGCTGAAGCCCTCAGCATTGCACATTTTCTCTGATTTCACAGGATGAGTGCTCTCCCATGAGCTACGTCAGCACTGTCAAGTATGTCCCGGAACGCATTCACGCAGCCGCGATCTACTGTTCGGATGGCCGGGTGGGCGATCAATTCGATGACTTCCTCCACAACGGCCTGTCCCTGCCGCGATACGATCGCGTGGCCCTACCCGGTGGGCCGGCATGTCTGGCGGGGCACACAGAAGCGTATGTGCAGGAGAAGGGGGTGGTTGACGAGTTGAAGTTCCTCGTCGACGCGCATGAACTCGAGCGCGTCGTCCTCATCCAGCATCAGGGTTGCGCGTTTTATGCTCAGCGCCTTGGGCTGCCGGAGCCGTTTCTCGCCGACCAGCAGCGGATTGATCTGCTCAAGGCCGCCCGATTCGTGCGAGAAGTCACCGGCCTGTCGAACGTCGAGGCATACTTTGCCGGGATCGATGAAAACAGCATCGCGTTCGAGCAACTCGGCCTGGACCGGGATGTGACGTAGCAGGCCGCGGCCGCGCTGCGTCGCGGCGTTCATATACTGCCTCCGGATGGGAGGCGGCTCGATGCTCGACCTGCTTATCGTTCTCGCATTTGTGGCGTACTCGATCACGGTGGGGTTCGTCGCCCGCCGCCGTGCGTCACGCGGGCTCGGTGAGTATTTTCTCGCCGGGCGAGGACTCAAGGGCTGGCAGAGCGGCACAAGTATGGCCGCCACGCAGTTCGCCGCGGACACGCCGCTGCTTGTCGCGGGACTCGTGGCGACGGGCGGGGTGTTTCTGGTCTGGCGGCTGTGGGTGTACGGTCTGGCGTTCCTGCTCATGGCGTTTCTCTTCGCGGCGCTGTGGCGGCGGTCTGGTGTGCTGACCGATGCGGAACTGACCGAAAAACGCTACAGCGGCCACGGCGTGCTGGCCCTGCGATCGTTCAAAGCGCTGTACTACGGCACAATCCTGAACTGCTTTCTGCTGGCGATGGTGCTGGTCGCGGCGATCGGCATTGCCGAGGCCTTCCTTCCGTGGCATCAATGGCTGCCCGGGGACGTCTACGGGCTGATGCACTGGCTCGTCGAAACCACCGGCGTCGAGATCACATCCGGCCACCCGCCGTTCGAACCCGGCATCGCCACCGCAAACAATCTCTTCAGTATTCTCTCCATCGTTGCGTTCACCACGTTGTTCTCCCTGACCGGCTGGCTGCGCGGGGTGGTGACGACCGACCTCATGCAGTTCACGCTCGCCTTGATCGGCACGATGATCTTTGCGTGGATCATCGTCTCCGAAGCGGGCGGCGTCGCGTCGATGACCGACGAACTGGTTGATCAGTACGGTGAGGATCGCGCCTCGGAGATGCTGTCCTTTGCGCCCGGCTGGGAAGCGATGCTCCTGCCGTTCCTCACAATCATGTCGCTGCAGTGGTTCTTCCAGTTCGCCAGTGACGGCACGGGATACCTCGCGCAGCGAACAATGGCCTGTGCAAACGACCGGCAGGCGCAGGTGGCCGGCGTCACCTTCGCCTGGTTGCAGATTCTGCTCCGATCGCTGCCGTGGATGCTGATCGCCGTCGGTCTGCTCGTGGTGTATCCCTTCTCAGCGGAAGACGCGGCCGGGGATGACTTTGCCGCGGCGCGGGAGCTCGCCTTCGTGCACGGCATCAACGACCTGATGCCACCCGGAGCACGCGGAATTCTCCTCGCGGGCATGCTCGCCGCACTCGCCTCGACACTCGACACGCATCTGAACTGGGGAGCGAGTTACTGGAGCAATGATCTCTACAAGCGATTGCTCTGCGAACAGGTGCTGAATCGCCAGCCCGACGGCCGCGAGCTTGTCCTTGTCGCCCGGCTGTCGTATTTCGCCCTGCTCATCATCGCGGCGGGCGTGATGGTGAATCTCGATTCAATCCAGCAGGCGTGGCAGTTGTCACTCCTCTTCGGCGCGGGCGTCGGCTCGGTGCTTGTTCTTCGATGGATCTGGGAGCGAATCAACCTCTGGTCGGAACTTGCGGCGATGGCCGCCTCTCTCATCGTCGCACCACTTGTGCTGATTACGCTGCCGAAACTGGAAGAGGCCGGCTGGTTCGGTTCAGAGCCGGCGATGGCGCGCGAGGCCATCGGGCTGCTCGCCATGGCCGTCTGTTCAACCGCCGCCGCGGTCGGCGTGACATGGTTTACCCCACGAACGGACCACGCGACGCTTGATTCGTTCTACCGCACCGTCCAGCCGGCGGGTCTGTGGCCTGAAACGGCCGATCGTTGCGGCGATGACCGCAGCCGGCCCCGTCTCGCATTGCGGGCCGCGATCGGGCGCACCGCATTGACGGCTGCGTCGTTGTTCATGTGCCTGTACGGCTTCGGGCGGCTTCTGTTGCCGCATCCTGACACACCGATCTTCTGGCCGATCGCCGCGGCCCTTCTCGGGGTCGCACTCGTTCCGGTCTGGGTCCGGCAGATGAGCCGCGCGGACGGAGCGGTTACTCGCCCTTCTTGAACAGATCGAGAAACCGGTCCTCGTACTGCTCAAAAACGCCAAGTCGATCGAGTTCAGCTTTCAATTGCACGGCCCTGGATCGATCTTCCCGCGCTGCTTCGAACATTCGTTCAATGCGATCGCGGGTCGCGTAATCGAGCTTCGGATCCGGCTCACGGGGGGATTCGTCGGATGATTCTTCCTCGGATTCATCGCCCGTCTCACTCGATGGCTCGGGTACGGGAAGAGATTCCTCATCGATCTCCGCATCCTCGCGCGCGGCCTCCTGCATCTTTTCGAGCAGTTCGAGCAGCGCCTGTTCGACCGCTTCGGACTGTTCACGAATCTCATCAAGATCGATCTCCACCCCCGACATCTCGGCAAACACATCCAGCACCGCCATCGACGCTTTCGGATTCGGCACCCCTGCCGCGAAATACGGAAGCTCACCGAGCAGGCACACGCCCGGTAGATCCCGCTCCGCAGCCGCGGCAAGCAGGACACCGTTGAGGCCGGAAATCTGCCCTTCGCTGAGCAGGTTCACTTCCAACGACTGGAGTTCCCGAATCGCTTCCCCGTTCGTCGCCACGCCGAAAACCTTCGGGTCGTCTGACGGGTGAAGTTGTGTCGCCATCGCCGCGAACGTGTACACCCGCGTAATGTTGTGCGACAGTGCGTAGTCGAGCAGTCGGTGGCAGAACGCGTATCCCCGGTCGGGTGGCTGGGATTCGCCAAGAAACAG
>SLJD01000117.1 GCA_007135295.1 Phycisphaerales bacterium | reverse complement strand
CTTCGCCGCGCGGCTCGAACCCATTGAATCGAACATTAAGCAGGTTGTAGATCGGCGCAAGGCCCGGCACATTGATCAGATCGGATTCCGTGATTCGAATCTGCGCTTCGCCGTATGTCCGATGTGGCGGATGGAGGTAGCCCCCGGCCGTGCCGTGTCCACTGAGCCGGCCGACGACCGGGTCCGTCTCCGGATCGATGGTCGCAGCCAACTGGCTAATGTCGAGGCGATCGAATGATACACGGACGTACGTGGTCAGCTCTTCACCGTGGCGGTTGAGCCGCATCCAGATGCCAACCTGGCCATCTGCGATGTCGAGGTTGAACGTGTCAAGCACCACACGGCGCGAGCTGGCAAACAATTGCACTTCCAGTGCTCGAATCTCGATAGCACGCAGGTGACTGTCCGTCATCGTAAGGTCAAGATCAGCCACAACCGGCCCGAGGGCGCGGGGTGTGCCGGCGGTCGGGCGGATCCGGCCTCGGCCGGCAATCGTGCCGGTCGGCAGGTCATTACCCAGTTCATCGGGCAGGAAATCCGCGATCGCCTGCGGTGTGATGTCGTTGAGGAACAGGTCCGCTTCAATTGTCGTCCAGTCATCCAGTGATGCGGCAAGCTGGCCCCTCACCGTTCCATCGGCAACCTCGGCGTGCATCTGTTGGACGACAAGCGATCGGCCCTGAAGCGCAGCATCAGCACGAACTGTGGCAAGCGGTTCACCGAGGTATTGGATCGAGGTGTCCGCACTGACGTGGCCGTAGATGGTCTGGTCAAACAAGTCGAGCTCAATATTGCCCGCCGCATCAGCCACCACATGCAATTCGTGTTCGTCGAGTGAGATCGGCCACTGCACACTTGAGAAGGCGGCGGCGATTCGATCCGGTTCTGCAAGATCAAGCCGGGCCGAGCCAGTCATCATGCCATCACCTTCAACGAGCTCGATCTCAAGCAGTTCAAACACGCCACGGTCCAGCAGAACTCTTCCGCCGCCTTTGGAGATCCACAGATCGCCGGCAAGAAAGTTACGCAGTTCCCACTGGCCGCTGGCGTCGATGGCGTTGATGTCAGGCTCAGCCAGATCGACAGACGCCTGCAGTGTCACATCGGCTCGGCCGTCCACGTCAATCGGCCAGTCGAGAAGTTCAGCAACATGCGTCGCATCAAGACCGAATCCGTCGAGTTGAATAGTGACGATACGGCCGAGTGTGAGGTACTGGCTGCCGATTTCCCACTCACCTCCGAGCAGCGTGAACGGCTGGGAGTCAAAGTGAACCACGTCTTCGTCCACGATCGCTTCCCAATCGATTTCCAAAAGGTCGATCTGTCGGTCCGCAACAGGTATGGCCCGACCTGTGAGGCGGCCGTCCACGGTCAGTGCCAGGGGCTGCACGTCGCCGGCAATCTGCATGTCGACGCCCCATCGACCCAGATCATCCGGCCCGTCCCACTCGGCGATCGCTGCGCGGGCGGTCTGCGCCGGGGATGGGGCATCGATTGAAATCACGCCAGCAAGCGGTTTGGCGTCGCAAGGGTGGTATCGGCCGCTGGCCGTGACCTGCGTCGCTCCTGATGTTACGCGAAGCAGTGCATTGTCCACGCGGTCGAGCACACCGGTCGACTCAAATGTCAGGTCGACTCGCTCGCCGAACAGCGGCTGCAGATCGATTGACTCCAGCGCGGTGTCAATGGTCCATTGATTCGTGGACAGATTGAAGTTGGCCGTCGCATGTGTCGCCCCGGTCCGGGGAGCATTGACGCCTGTGATCCGGATGAGATCTCCCGCCCGTCGCCACGTCACGACGGTTTCATCAACCTCAACCCGCTCCGGGGCGTCGGTCGGCTGCCACCAGGCATGGGGAAGGGTGATGTGCCCTCGCACCGTTTCGAAGTCCGGCCCTTCAGCCATTGCGTGGAGTTCCGTGCCGAATCGCCCCTGAGGTGTCGTGCCACGCACCCCCAGGCGGACGTCTCCGCTCAAAGCCCCGACGGCCGGCAGGTCAACGGCAGCATCGAAGTGGCCATCGTGCTGAAGATCGAGTTCGGCGATAGCGCCGGCCCATTTGCCTGCAACACGGCCGCTCTGATCCTCAAATCCCCACCGTCCGCGCAACTCGGCGCTGGTGTCGAACGCTTCAATGCGAAAACGGGAGAACGATGCGGACTCGGCATCGATTCGAAACTCGCCGCTGCCCACATGAATCGATGCAGGAATCGGCTCGACGAGTTCAGCATCAAGCCGATCGATCTGGACGGCTGCCCGTTCGGCTGATGCATTGACCGCCAACGCGCCGGATGCAACGGCGCCATTGACTTCGGCACGATCGAGCCGAAGCCGGCCGTTGACGGAATCATCCTGGATTCGACCTCGCCAGGTCAATGTCGCGCCGATTTCGGGAAGCGGATCATCAATCCACGGAGCCGCAAGGTCGTGGATTTTCCGCCCGGTGAAATGAACCTCGTGCTGCCATGCCGGGCTGATTCGAACATGTCCCTGCCACCGGACATCCGGTCCCAGATCGCCATCGAAATTCCACAGCCGCGAGCCCGCGGGCCGGCCGTTGAACATGAGATTGTGATAAGCCACATGGCGGCCGTCAGCAGTATGGATATCAGCACCGGCGTCCCGAACTGTTAAAGCCGGAAGGTTGTGTGGAAGTTCAGCCGGGTCGTCGTCAGGCGGGTGAAGCTGAGTGATGACGTCGATTGCTTCCACCACGTTCCATTGGCCTTCAGCATCCTGCACGGCAGTAACAAGAGGACGGTCGATCTCGACAGTGCGCAGGTCAAACCCGAGTGTCAGCACAATGCCTGGGAGCGAGGTGTGGCCGGCTACGATGCGATCAGCGGTCAGCAGCGAGTCGGTTTCGTCGGGCATGCGGACGACAAGTTGTTCAAGAGTCGTCCGGCCGCGCCAGTCGATGGCGAGCCGTCCGATCTCGACCTCGAGGCCCGTCTGCTCACTGATGACATCGATGGCGATGCGGCGGGGAAGATCACTGCGCAGAACAATCGGTACGGCGATGACGACCGCAAGAAGCAGCCCGAACAGGAAAATGAGCAGTCGGATCGACCAACTTCGGATCATGGCAGTCGGATCAGGCGGGCATCAAGAACAGGCGTGACGGGCAGGTTCTGCAACCGACGTCGGGCATGTGAGCGAGGTGGTGTGCCGAAGTTAACCCCGCGATAACCTTGTGTGGGGATCACGATCATACGGGAGGCGCTTCACCAGGGACGGTCCGGTCATTGCGGTGTTTCGATTGATGAGATGTCGCCGATTGTCCGCGGGCCGAGGCCGAAGAACCACCAGTCTTCGCGCAATGTTCGGCCGATAAACGGTCCGGAGGAGGCGACGACTTCCCCGGTGTCCCGCCAGTACGCCACGAATGCCACGCTTGCGACACCTCGTTGACGCTGGCTCTTAATGATCGACAGTTCCGGGGTGGCCACGGGTGTTCCCGTTCCGTCCGCGACGCCGACTTCAGGTGAGAGCACCAGCGATGGAATACCGAGCAGGTAATCGGTGCGGTCGATGCCCACGCCGCTGCTGCGGACTTCGAGAACAATCTCCGCGATATCACGATCCCGGACCAGTTGAACCCCACCGAGCAGCAGTCGGGCACGAAGTTCACCGAGTACGAACGCGTCTTCCGAGGCGGCGAAGTATTCGGAGTCGACGAAGACATCACGGCCGCGCAGGCCCTCGAAGTCCAGTTGATTGACTGCTTCTTCCGCCGCTTCAGCGAGCAGAAACTGCTCGGTGGCTGTGCGGGGCGGATCGGTGACGCGGATTGATGCGCACCCGCCGCTCTGCAGCGACAGCAGGCCGAGCATCAGTGCCATGAAGACCAGCAGCAGGTGCGACTGGTCGCTCATACGTCTGGTGACTTGGTGGGAGACAGTCGACTGCACCATGCACACTCGTCGGCAAGGGGTCTCACGATTGATTTCCGTTGGCCGGTATCTGACAATAGCCCCGTTTTCAGTTCAAAGTCGGTACATTGGCCACACAGGATATCCTGTCATACGGATTCTGTGGATGGAGCAGTCTTGATGCAACGGGATGGGGCGAACTGGGGGCGATCTGAATTGACGAAACCCGCGATGGACTGGTTCGAACCGTGGGCGCCAGCGACGCAACGCGTGGGGAGGCAGTGATGTGGACGGTCTCACGGGTGCTCGGCCTGAGTGCGGCAGGACTGATCGTCGGATCATTCGCCGTGATGATCATCGTCCAATGGCTCGGGCTGTACAGGGTTAGCGAAGAGATCTTCTGGGCCATGCTGAGCATCGGTCTGATGTGCATTCCCGCTGCACTCTGCGCGCGGACCCTTGATGATGGCGGTAACCGGATCGCGGGCATCATCGGTATGGCGCTGGCGGCCGGCGCAGCAATCGGATTCATGGTTGCTGTCTGGTCCGGGTCGTTCGCCATTTCGGAACGGGCCGCCATGGTGGCTTCAATCCTGACCGCGGGAGCGGCGTACTGCTCCTTGCACGGCCTGATGCTACCGCACAACTCCATCACCCGCATCTCACGAGCAACGCGTCTGGGAAGTCTGGTCTGCGGTGCG
>SLJD01000285.1 GCA_007135295.1 Phycisphaerales bacterium | reverse complement strand
TTCCGGGGGCTGTGTTCCGGGGGCTGTAAACCGGGGCGGTGTGGCGGCGGTACACTGGCCGCGTGACCGATCTGTTCGCCCCCGCCATGTCGAAGCCGGTGGTCGGCTATGCCCACGTCGCCGTCGAGCGGGCCGTCGACCGGTATCCCGACGGCCTGACCTACGCGGTGCCGGCTGAGCCCGCGCCGCTCGCCGACGTCCGCCCGGGCCGGCGTGTGATCGTCCCGCTTGGTCGCTCGGACCGGCCCGTCGCCGGGTACGTGGTCGATCGCTTCGACGCATCGCAGCTCGATGCCGACCTTGACCCGTCGAAGATCAAGTGCATCGACCGGCTTGATGACGCGGCGGCGGAACTGCCCGGCCAACTTATCGACCTCGCGCGATGGATGAGCGGGTATTACTGCTGCCCGATCGGCATCACGCTGGCGTCGATGCTTCCCGCGGCGGTGAAACGCAACGTCGGCGCGGTGACGCGGACGCTTGTTGACCTGGCGGATGCGCCGGACGGCGAACCGGCCGGCAGACTCTCGCCCAAGCAGCGGGCGGTGCTCGACCTGCTCGCATCGCTGCCGGTTGACGAGCGGCCGATCGAGATCGCGGACCTCGCCTCGCGCGCGGGGCTGAAGACGAAGGGGCCGATCAGAAAGCTCATCGACGCCGGCCGGCTGACGACCTTTCGCAAGACGAACATCGAAGCCGACTGGGCCGACCGCGCCGTTGACACGGCGACGCCGGAGCGGCTGACCGATCAGCAGCAGCGCGTGCTCGATGACGTGTCCCGGGCCGTCGGGCGGGGGTACTCCACGCATATGCTTTACGGCGTGACCGGCTCGGGCAAGACCGAGATCTACATCCGCCTCATGCAGCGCGTTCTGGAGACCGGCCGGAGCGCGCTGATGCTCGTCCCGGAGATCGCCCTGACGCCGCAGACCGGCGGGCGACTGCTCGGACGGTTCGCCGACCAACGCGTCGCGGTGCTGCACTCGGGGCTGACCGCGGCGCAGCGGCACCAGCAGTGGTCGCTCGCCGCGTCCGGAGCGGCGCGGATCGTGCTCGGCACGCGCTCGGCGGTCTTCGCGCCGATTCCGGATGATCAGCTCGGGGTGATCGTCGTCGATGAAGAGCACGACGGTTCGTACAAGCAGGACCAGGCCCCGCGGTATCACGGCCGGGACGTGGCCGTCCGCCGGGCGCATCTCGCCGGCTGCCCGGTGCTGCTCGGCAGCGCGACGCCGTCGATGGAAAGCTGGCACAACGCCGTTCACCGCCGCAGCTATCACCTGCACCAGTTGCCGCAGCGCGCGCCGGGAATGAAACTGCCGAAGGTCCGCATCGTCGACTTCGCCGAGCAGCGCCGCCAGCGTCGCGACAAGCGCGTTCATCTCATCGGTCCGGTGATGGAGCAGGCGATCGAGCGGACGCTCGAAACCGGCGGCCAGGCGCTGATCCTGCTCAACCGCCGGGGCTATGCGAACTACATCGCCTGCCCGGATCAGATCTGCGGGTGGGTGATGACCTGCCGGCACTGTGACGCGACGGTGGTGTATCACCGGCACGGATCATTGCCGGCGGGGGGATTCGTGCGATGCCACCACTGCCTGAGCGAGCAGAAACTTCCGGAGCAATGCCCGCTGTGCACGCGCCGGGTCGTGACGTTCGGCCTCGGCACACAGCGCGTTGAAGAGGAGCTGTCGCGCAAGTTCGCCTCGCTCTGCCTCGGCACGACGATGCTCCGCCTCGACGCGGACACGATGCACTCGGCCCGCGATTTTCATGACGCGCTCGACCGCTTCGGCCGCGGCGAGGTGCGCGTCCTGCTCGGCACGCAGATGATCGCCAAGGGGCTCGACTTTCCGAACGTGCGGCTGGTCGGCGTGATCAACGCGGACACGGCGATCAGCCTGCCGGACTTTCGCGCAACGGAGCGGACGTTTCAACTCGTCAGCCAGGTCGCCGGCCGGGGCGGGCGGTCCGAGCAGCCGGGCCACGTCATCGTTCAGACGTTCCACCCCGACATGCCGGCGATCCAGCTTGCCGCGACGCATGACTATCCGTCCTTCGCCCGCCAGGAACTTGCCGAGCGTCAGCAGTGCGGCCTGCCGCCGTTCGCCCGTCTCGCCCGGATCGTGGTGCGCGACCCCGATCACGTCCGGGCGCGGACAATCGCCGAGCGGACGGCCGAGGCCCTGCGGCAGGTGGCGGCGGAGTCGGCCCGGGCGGGTGAGGGCGGCCGTGATGAGACGGACCGCGGCGCCCCCGCGGGGGCTGCGCCAGGAGAGACGCCTTCCGGGGCGATGCTTTCCGGGGGCGGGACGATTTCCGGGGGCGGCGTGCAGGTGCGCGGGCCGTCAGCGTGTGTGATCGCGCGAGTGGCGGATTACCACCGGTTTCAGGTGGAACTCATCGCCGCGACCGCCGGCGAGTTGCAGTCGCTTATCACGGCCGGCCGCAACCGCGGCATCATCACCCCCGGGTCGACGATGGCGATCGATGTGGACCCGACGGCGCTGATGTGAAGCCCGTGCCGGAACCGGTTGGAGCGTGATTCCGACGGGGGCCGTTTCCGGAACATCGCCTCGGGCGGAGAACGGGGCATCGGGCGGAGAGCGGGGGGAATTCTGCCGATATCCCCCGTGTGGCGGCAGAAAAACGCCGTCGCGGCCGCTATGATGGAGGACTTGCTCCGACGGCCCCGATCGGCCCCGGAACACGTCAAAAAGCGGTACACTGCACGCTGTTCGGGCCATTTGAAGCGGCCTGCGGTCGTGTTATTGGGGCCCGGGTCACCCGGACGCCACCCTGACCCGCCGAGCCGGTTCGCCGTGGCCGGGACACGCATCGTCGCACGGACGAATCGACATCCCTCGAACTTCGAAGGTGAACAGGAACCAGACAATGTCGACCTCCAGGGCGGACCTGTCGGTCAACGGGTGGAACGCCGAGTACGTCGAATCCCTCTACCAGCAGTGGAAGCAGGATCCCGAAGCCGTCGAGCCCCAGTGGCGTGAGTTTTTCCGCGGCTTTGAACTCGGCGCGACCCGGGTCGATGAATCCGCTGACGGTGGTGACGTCCACACCGCCCATACGAAACAGGGCCGCGTCGACTCGCTGATCTACCACTATCGCGACCTCGGCCACTTTGCCGCCCAACTCGACCCGCTCGGCACGCAGCGGCCGTTTCCCGAGCAGCTTCAACTCGAATCATTCGGTCTGTCCGACGCGGACCTCGACGAGTCGTTCGATCCCGGTTCGCTTCCGCTGGAGAACCCGGCGACGCTGCGCGAGATCATTGAACTGCTCGAAGACACGTACTGTCGGACCATCGGTGCGGAGTACATGCATATTCAGGATCGCGAGCAGCGACGCTGGCTCCAGAAGCGCATGGAAACCGTCCGCTGCCGGCCGAAGTTTTCCGACGAACAGAAGATGCGGCTGCTGAGCAAGCTGATCGAGGCCGACGGCTTCGAAAACTTCCTTGATAAGCGGTACAAGGGCAAAAAGCGCTTCGGCCTCGACGGCGGAGAGTCGCTTGTGCCGATGCTCGATCAGATCGTCGAACTCGGGCCGATTCACGGCGTCAAGGAGTTCACGATCGGGATGGCCCACCGCGGCCGGCTCAACGTTCTCGTCAACGTCCTGCACAAGACCTACGACCAGATCTTCACCGAGTTTGAAGAGGCGTGGGTCGAGGATTTCCTCGAAGGCGGCGGCGACGTCAAGTACCACCGCGGCTACAGCGGCGAGCACCAGACCCAGGCCGGCCACACCGTCCGCCTGACCGTCTCGCCGAACCCTTCGCACCTCGAGCACGTCAATCCCGTCGTGCTCGGCCGGGCGCGGGCCAAGCAGCGCCTGCGCAACGACGCCGCCCGCGAGCAGTGCGTCCCGCTGCTGATTCACGGCGACGCGGCGCTGCCCGGCCAGGGCGTGACGGCGGAGACGCTCAACTTCTCCCGGCTTGAGGGCTATGCCGTCGGCGGCGCGGTCCATATCGTCATCAACAACCAGATCGGTTTCACGACCGAGCCGCAGGATTATCACAGCGGCAACTACTGCACCGACATCGCCAAGGCCGTCAACGCGCCGATCTTCCATGTCAATGGCGATGACCCCGAAGCCGTCGCCTTCGTCGCCCGCCTTGCGATGGAGTACCGTCAGGCGTTCAAGCGCGACATCTTCATCGACATGTGGTGCTACCGGAAGTACGGCCACAACGAAACCGATGAGCCATCCTTCACCCAGCCGGTCATGTACGAGAAGATCAGCAACCACACGCCGGTGCTGCACCAGTACGTCGACCGGCTGGTCAACGAGAAGATCATCACCCGCGAGCGGTTCGAGACGCTGTATGAAGAGCTGCGCACCGCCCTCGACGCCGCCCAGACCCGGTCGCGTGAGAATCCCGTCGAGCCGACCGTTCGCGCGTTCGGCTCGGTCTGGGCCGGCCTGAGCGGCGAGTACAGCCATGAACCGGTCGAAACCGGTGTGGACCGCCGGACGCTTGAAAAGGTTGGCGCCGCGCTCGGCAATTGGCCCGAGGATTTCACGCCGCATCGGCGGCTATCGCGCCTGCTCAAGAAGCGAG